>NZ_JBFTOG010000040.1:0-97959 GCF_056397865.1 Arthrobacter sp. 05L417 | reverse complement strand
CGCTCCTCCTACCGCGCCGGACGACTCTGGGCCACCGCGATGCGCAAAAAAGGCCGCGAAATCCCCACGCACCTGGCCCACATCGCCGAAGGCATCCAGGACTCCGGCACCACCCGCCAGGAAGCCCGCACCCTCCTCGCACACCACGCATAGCACGTCGGCTAAAGCACGGCCAAAGGACCGGACCCCGGACAAATCCGGCGTCCGGTCCTTTGGCATAAATCACGTAGAATTAAGGCACTATGGCGAAATCCCCTGATTCCAGCAACTCGACAACATCGGCTGCCGACGCTCCCAAGCGCGGCTTGTTTTCCCGCAAGCCCAAGGAAGCCAAGGCCAAGAAGCCGAGCCAGCTGAAGCAGATCGGCGAGGTCTTCAAGATGACCCGCCGTAACGACCCCATCGTCGTGTGGCTCATGCTGCTGGCGTTCCTCGGCGTCGTTGCTGTCAGCCTCATCGTCGGGCTCCTCCTGAACAACTGGGTCACGGGCCTGATCATCGGCATCCCCTTGGGCCTGCTGGCAGCTGTCTTCATCCTCTCGCGCCGCGCGGAACGGGCGGCCTTCGCCCAGATCGAGAACCAGCCCGGAGCCTCCGGTGCGGCCTTGGGAACCCTGCGCCGCGGCTGGATCACGGAGGACCAGCCGGTCGCAGTCAACCCGCGCACCCAGGACGCTGTCTTCCGCGCCATCGGCCGTCCCGGCGTCGTACTGGTCAGCGAAGGACCTTCGCACCGCGTCAAGCCCTTGGTCGACGCCGAGCGCAAGAAGCTCGCCCGTATCCTGCCGAACGTCACTATTCACGTGATCGAAAGCGGTCGTGGCGAAGGCCAAGTGCCTATCAGCCAAATAGCAAAGACCATGAACAAATACAAGAACGAGCTCACCAAGGTTGAGGTCGGCGCCGTCAGCAAGCGAATCTCTTCGCTCGGCAACCGCCTGCCGATCCCCAAGGGCATCGACCCGTACAAGGCACGCCCTGACCGCAAGGCAGCACGCGGACGCTAGCTAAAACGACAAGCCGCCCGTTCCTGGATATCCGGGAACGGGCGGCTTTTTTGTCTGCGGAAAGTTACATCCGGATGAGGATCGTGTTCATTGCCCTGTCGTGGAGGCCACGCTGGTCGGGATCGAAAACAACCGCGGGGATCACCAGGCACAGGAGGATCGTCCTGACCACAGCGGCCAATGGGCCCGCCCGTGTTCCGCCGAGCCGTACCACGTGGATGCCGGCAACCCGGTGTCCGATGCTGTAGCCCAGCGTCCCGATGAGAAGGATCTGTTCAACCGCGAAGACGGCAAGTGTTGCCCACTGGTTGCCGCCGAAGGCAAAGTTGCTGATCACCAGGGCAATGACCCAGTCGATGCAGATTGCCAGGATGCGACGGCCGGCCCGCGCCATGGAACCGGGGCCGGACTCGGGAAGGCCGAGCCGTGCTCCCGGGTACTTGGAAATTCCGGACGTGTCCGGCCCTGTGAGCCATGAACCAATATCTTTACGATCAACCACACTTCAAGCTTACGGCTTCACCATCGCACGCCCGACGGCGGGAGGCGGCGCCGGTGGGATGTTCGCTGTGTTCACAGGGAAACAGACACACCGAAGAAAGACATAGACTGGCACTGCAGTAGACCAGTAGCGTTTACACGGCAGGCAGTTCTGTAACCTGCTCGAAACAATACTGACACCCCGGGGAAATCCCCTTTCCCTATGGTTGGAGAAGTTGCTAGCCGCCGATGCAGGGATACTTTTTTGTTTCCCTGCCTTCGGTTTGCGCTGGATCAGACGGCCCTGTTGGCCTGTTACCTGTTATGCGATAGGAGCATAGATGTTCAAGACTGCGGACGAAGTCCTCAAGTTCATCAAAGACGAAGACGTAAAATTCGTCGATATCCGCTTCACCGATCTTCCGGGCGTCCAGCAGCACTTCAACGTGCCGGCCAAGAGCGTCGACGCTGACTTCTTTGTCAACGGTCAGCTCTTTGACGGATCTTCCATCCGCGGTTTCCAGGGCATCGCCGAGTCCGACATGCAGCTCATCCCGGATGTCACCACGGCTTTCATCGACGCCTTCCGCGTCGAGAAGACCCTCGCGCTGAACTTCTCCATCGTGAACCCGCGCACTGGCGACCCCTACCACCGCGACCCGCGCGGCGTGGCCGAAAAGGCAGAAGCCTACTTGGCTTCCACCGGCATCGCGGACACGGCATTCTTTGCTCCCGAAGCTGAGTTCTATGTCTTTGACAATGTTCAGTTCGAATCCTCCCCCCAGGGTTCCTTCTACAAGGTCGACTCGATTGAAGCCCCTTGGAACACGAGCCGCGAAGAAGAAGGCGGAAACCTCGGTTACAAGACCCCCTTCAAGGGCGGATACTTCCCGGTTGCCCCGGTTGACCACCAGGCTGACCTTCGTGACGCCATGTGCCTCGCGCTGGACGAAGCAGGCCTCGAAGTCGAGCGCTCGCACCACGAAGTCGGTGCCGCCGGCCAGGCTGAGATCAACTACAAGTTCACGACGCTCGTGCACGCTGCCGACGACCTGCAGAAGTTCAAGTACGTCATCAAGAACACCGCGTGGGAGTACGGCAAGTCCGTCACGTTCATGCCGAAGCCGATCTTCGGTGACAACGGCTCGGGCATGCACTGCCACCAGTCCCTGTGGAACGGCAGCGAGCCGCTCTTCTACGACGAAAAGGGCTACGCCGGCTTGTCCGACACCGCCCGCTGGTACATCGGCGGCCTGCTGAAGCACTCCTCGGCCGTTCTCGCGTTCACCAACCCGACGGTGAACTCCTACCGCCGCCTCGTCAAGGGCTTCGAAGCTCCGGTCAACATGGTTTACTCGCAGGGCAACCGCTCGGCCGGTATCCGTATCCCGATCACGGGCTCCAACCCGAAGGCCAAGCGCATCGAGTTCCGCGCTCCGGACCCCGCCTCCAACCCGTACCTGGCCTTCGCTGCCCAGCTCATGGCCGGCATCGACGGTATCCGCAACCGCATCGAGCCCCCGGCTCCGATCGACAAGGACCTGTACGAACTGCCCGCCGAGGAAGCCAAGGACATCCCCAAGGCTCCGGGTTCCCTTGAGGAAGCCCTTGAGGCCCTCCGCGAGGACAACGAGTTCCTGCAGGCCGGTGGCGTCTTCACCCAGGACCTGATCGACACCTGGATCGAATACAAGTACGAGTACGAGATCCGTCCGCTGTCGCTGCGCCCGAACCCGTACGAGTTCGAGCTCTACTACGGCGTCTAAGTAACACCGCAAGAAGCATGGGAAGGGGTCACGGGCAATCGCCCGTGACCCCTTCTCCGTTTTAAATCCGTGGTGGAAATCCCCGCCATGAGTCCCCCACAAAAAAGAACGGCCGTGCCTGTCAAGACACAGCCGTCCTTTTGTAAAGGCCCCGGATCGCCGGGGCCGGACCCCCAATTTTTCCTACACCCGCCGGCGCCCGCTAATCAACCTGAAGAGGAAGACGATAATCGCCAGGACGATCAGTATCGGGGCGATCCAGAGAAGGAATCCGAGGGCCTTTACGGTGCCGCCAATGATAAAGAAAAGGATCGCGATGACCGCGACGATTCCGAGGATGACATTCATGATGTAGCTCCAGTTTCAGTCGTAAACATTCTGATGATTGCCTTTATCGCTGTGCAAACCTCAGCAACCTTACTGTAAGCATGCTTATTATTCTAATCCAGCCACGACGCGCCAGCCTCGCACTGGCCCGCGGCACCGCTTCGTTGACCCCATCGGCAAGCGCCTGACCCACTTATGACGGCCCGTCACGGGACGCTCGCTCACAAATAACGGCTCTTCCCGGGACGCTCGCTCACATAAATCAAGGGACGCGTCCACCTTGAGGTCATATCTGCAGTAGCGTTGACCAGATGGACGGCATAGGTGAGCGAGCGTCCGGCCAAACACCCACACAAGCGAGCGAGCGTCCGGCCAAACACCCACATAGGTGAGCGAGCGTCCCAATTCCGCATTGCCGACCGGACCGCGCATCTAGGCTCAGTTCCAACCATCAGTCACGACGACCCTGTCGCCGCGGTGGACGCCGTGGTACGTTCAGCGTGATCAGGATGCTTGAGAGAGTCCTCATCCCTTCCGGCTCCTGGCGCAACTTCTGAAAGCGGAGGCATACGATGACAACCTTGATGATCTTCCATGAGGTCGACGACGTTGAGCACTGGCTTAGCTCACCGAAACGGGAAGAACTCTTCGGACCCCAGGGCTTCACAGTTCGAACGTTCGTCGATCCGGGAAAAACCAACCGGGTCGGACTGATTGTCGAGGTCCCGGACATGGAAACGTTCCAGCGCATGTTGGAGTCCGAAGCTGCCGCCGAAGCGATGAAATTCGATGGCGTGCGCCCGGAAACAATCGTGACTCTCGTCGAGTCCTAGGTACCGCCTAGTCGCCGAAACCCCGGTACATCGTCCATTGCGGACCGGCGGAACCACCCAAGTACCTGCCTGTCTCGACAAAACCCGCGTTTGCGTACGCAGCCTTGGCGGCGGGATTGTGTTCGTTAACTGAGAGCACGACGCCGGCCTGGCCGCCACCCAGCCTCGCTGTCAGCTTCTGCGCTTCCCGGGCAGCCGCCGCAGCAGACAGGGCGCCCAGGCCTCTCCCCTGGTGCTTATGGTCGATCAAAAACCCACGCAGGAGCCAGGCGGAATCGTCGTCGGGCCATCCTGCCAAGGTTGCGGCACCAGACTGCAAGGTAAATACTCCGACGGCGGCACCTGCCGCCTCGATCACGTACGGCAAGCGGCTTTCGTCTTCCAGGCCCATGAGCATCATCTTGAACGGGTCCCCGACGAAGTCTTCCTGCCCCGCGGCCAATTCCATGACGGCGACGTCGCCGAGCGTTACGGCGCGGGCATCGTCGTCGACATCCTTCAAGGGAATGAGCCACACGGTTTCCAGCATCCTTCGAGCTTAGCCGTCCCCGCACTCCGCGGGTCGGCTCGAGCGGCGGCTCACTGCCCGTAGAAGTCCTTCTCAAACACGGCCCGGGTCCGCCGGCTCAGGCGCAAATAGTCTTCTTCGAATACCGCGGCTTGCCCCGGAGCGTAACCACACCATCTGGCAACGGCTTCCAAATCCCTCCGAGACGCCGGGAGGAGATCGGAGGCACGCCCCGTGCAGATCACATTCGCCGAGCGGATACGGCTCGCGAGCCGCCAGGCTTCGCGAAGCAACACGATGTCACCCTTGTCGATCAGTCCCAACGACTCGATCGCGTCGAGGGCCTTGAGCGTGGAAGTGGTCCGCAGTTGTGGATGCTTCCCTGCGTGTTGGAGCTGCAGCAGCTGCACAAGCCATTCGACGTCGCTGAGTCCACCCCGTCCGAGCTTAAGGTGCCTGGCTGGATCGGCGCCTCTCGGGAGCCGTTCCGACTCAACCCGCGCCTTGACGCGCCGGATCTCCCGCACATCGGTCTCGGCGAGCGATTCCGGGTAGCGGATCGGGTTGATGAGCCAGAGGAATTCCGCGGCCAATTCGTCGTTGCCGGCCATCGGTTGTGCGCGCAACAGCGCCTGGGCTTCCCAGATGAGGGACCACCGTCGGTAATACTCCGCGTACGACTCGAGGGAACGGACCATGGCCCCGTTCTTTCCCTCGGGGCGAAGATCGGCATCAACGGTGAGGACCCGCTCCGCCAGGATGGCCGGTTTGAGGGGTTGGGTAAGCAGGGTGGAAATGTGCCCCACAATGGCAAGGGCTTGTTGCTGGGCGTCGGATTCACTCGCGCCAGGGAGCGCGCGGTGGACGTACATGACGTCGGCGTCCGAGCCGTAGCCGATCTCGCGTCCGCCTTGCCTACCCATGGCGACAACCAGCACCTGGGTCTTGGGGGGTCCCTCGGAAGCCACGATGGACTCGGCGACGTGCAAGGCGCCCAGGACTGCGGCCCGGTCGGCATCGGCCAATGCCGTGCCCACTGCGTCCTGTTCCAAGAGGCCGGAACTGTCCGCGATGGCGATCCGGAGGATTTCCCGGCGCCTGATGAGCCGGATGAGCCGCATTGCATTCTCGGGATCGGCGTGGCGCGACATCTTGGATTGGATTTCCTGCCACTGGGCTTCGAAGCTAAGCGGCATGAGCTCCTTGTCGGCACCTAGCCACGCAACGGATTCCGGGGAAACCTCCAGGAGATCGGCGATGAGCCGTGAGTTGGAAAGCACGTGGCAAAGCCGCTCGGCTGCCGCTTGGGAGTCCCGGAGCATTCCGAGATACCAATGGGTGGTTCCGAGGGCTTCGCTGACACGACGGAAGGCGAGCAGTCCGGCGTCGGGGTCCACACCTTCGGCGAGCCAGCCGAGAAGGATGGGGAGCAGTTGCCGCTGCAGTGCGGCGCGCCGGCTGACCCCGGCCGTGAGGGCCTCGATGTGGCGCATGGCGCCCTGCGGGTCGCGGTAGCCGAGCGCCGCAAGCCGGCCCTGGGCGGCTTCCGGAGTGAGCCGGGCGTCTTCGGTGCTCAACTTCGCGGCCGTGTTGAGCAGCGGCCGGTAGAAGATCCGATCGTGCAGTTCTCGAACGGACCGCTTGGTCTTCTGCCAGGTTTCGATCAGGGCGTCCGGATGCGGCCTCCCCGTGGAAAAGGGCCCCAGGACGGCCTTCGCGAGGAACCGCAAAGACTCCTGGCTCGTGGGCATGAGGTGGGTACGGCGCATCTGGAACAACTGGATGCGGTGCTCAAGAACCCGCAGGTAGCGGTAAGCGGCGTCGAAGGCAGCGGCATCCACCCGGCCGATGTAGCCCCCCGCGGACAGCGCCGATATCGCCGACGTCGTATCCCGGCAACGGAGCGTTTCATCGGACTTTCCGTGGACGAGTTGCAGGAGCTGCACCGTGAACTCGACATCGCGCAGGCCGCCGGGACCCAGTTTGATCTGGCGCTGTTCTTCCGCCGGAGCAATGTTATTCGTCACCCTGCGGCGCATCGCCTGCACGGATTCCACGAAACCTTCCCGGCCGGCCGAAGCCCACACGAGCGGCTGGACGGCCTGCTCGTAACGCGAGCCCAGATCCCTGTCCCCTGCGATGGTCCGCGCCTTGAGGAGTGCCTGGAACTCCCAGCTTTCAGCCCACTTCGCGTAGTAGCTCAAGTGCGAGGGCAACGTCCTGACGAGGGGACCGGATTTCCCTTCGGGCCGCAGGTTCGCGTCGACCTCCCACAACCCGGGTTCGGATCCCGTGGACGAAATAGCGCGGGAGATCCCGGCGGCCAAGGCCGTGCCGATGGTCGCGGCCTCGGCGTCCTCCAGGTCCGGCGCCTCGATCACGTAGATGACGTCGACGTCGGAAATGTAGTTGAGCTCACGGGCACCGCACTTGCCCATGCCGATGACGGCGAGCCCGACGCCGGCAATATCGGCGGGATCGAAAGTCGCCGCGGCTTCTGCCCTGGCAACGGCCAGGGCCGCCTCTATCGCCGCGCCGGCGAGGTCGGCCAGTTCGGCACCGACGGCCGGCATGAAGTCCTGGGGACTGGCGGCGCAGAGGTCCTTGATGGCCAATTCGGTGAGCCCGCGCCGGTAAGCCGTCCGGAGTGCAGTGTAGGCGCTGGCTCCCGTCATCGCGGCAACGGGCCTGGGCGAGTTGGGGTCCGCCTTCACTGATCGGAGCAGCTTCGTCCGCAGCTCACCGGCATCGGCGGACAAGGGTTCCGGGCTGACGCGGACATCGAAGACGTCCAGATGTTCCGGATGCCTGATCAGGAACTCTCCCAAGGCCTCGGATGCGCCCAGCAAGCGGTAAAGCGGCTCACTGCGATCCGGGTGCTCCCCCGCGAGCTGCCTGAGTGAGGGATGCTTCTCGATCAAGCGCACGAGCGACTGGAGCGCGGTGTCCGGGTTCGCGCTCAGGTGCAGACCAGCAAAGATCGTGTCCTGGTCGATGCCGTCGAGTTCACGCGCGGCAAGGAACCGTTCACCTTTTTCAAGATCGCTGAAACCGGCAGAGATGAGCCGGCGGGCCAGGCTCACACTCACAGCCTAGAGAATGCCGAGATTGCGCTTGAGCTCGTAAGGCGTGACCTGGAGCCGGTAGTCCTGCCATTCCGCACGCTTGTTGCGCAGGAAGTGGTCAAAGACCTGTTCGCCGAGGATGTCCGCTACGAGTTCCGAATCCTCCATGGCGCGGATGGCATCGTGGAGGCTGGCCGGCAGCGGAGTATGGCCCATCGCCTTGCGCTCGGCCGAAGTCAGCGACCAAACGTCGTCTTCCGCGGCGGCCGGAAGGTCGTAGCCTTCCTCGATGCCCTTGAGCCCGGCACCGAGCAACACTGCGTAGGCGAGGTACGGGTTGGTGGCGGAGTCAATGCCGCGGTATTCGATCCGTGCGGACTGGCCCTTGCCCGGTTTGTAGAGCGGCACGCGAACCAGGGCCGAACGGTTGTTGTGCCCCCAGCTCAGGTAGCTCGGCGCTTCGCCGCCGCCCCAGAGACGCTTGTACGAATTGACGAACTGGTTGGTGACCGCAGTGAATTCCGGCGCGTGGCGGAGGATACCGGCAATGAATTGGCGTGCGGTCTTGGACAACTGGAATTCGGCGCCGGCTTCGTAGAAGGCATTCGTGTCACCCTCGAACAGCGAGAAGTGGGTGTGCATGCCTGAACCCGGGTGGTCGGTGAACGGCTTGGGCATGAAGGTGGCGTAAGTGCCCTGCTGGAGGGCCACTTCCTTGATGACCGTGCGGAAGGTCATGATGTTGTCCGCCGTCTGGAGGGCGTCCGCGTAGCGGAGATCGATCTCGTTCTGGCCGGGTCCGCCCTCGTGGTGGCTGAACTCCACGGAGATGCCCACGGATTCCAGCATGGTGACTGCCGTGCGACGGAAGTCCTGTGCCACGCCGCCGGGCACGTGGTCGAAGTAGCCGCCCTCGTCAACGGGAACAGGAACGCCGTTGGCGTCAAGGTCCTGGGACTTGAGGAGGTAGAACTCGATCTCAGGATGCGTGTAGCACGTGAAGCCCATGTCCGCGGCCTTGGCGAGGGTGCGCTTGAGCACGTTCCGGGGGTCGGCAGCCGACGGCTCGCCGTCGGGGGTCAGGATGTCGCAGAACATCCTGGAGGTCTGCTCCGTTTCACCGCGCCACGGAAGGATCTGGAACGTGGACGGGTCGGGCTGGGCCAGCATGTCGGACTCGAACACCCGGGCGAGGCCCTCGATGGCCGAACCGTCGAAACCCAGGCCTTCCTCGAAGGCGCCTTCCACTTCCGCCGGTGCAAGTGCCACCGATTTCAGCGAACCGACGACGTCGGTAAACCACAAGCGTACGAAGCGCACATCACGCTCTTCGATAGTTCGCAGAACGAACTCTTGCTGGCGGTCCATGGGGCCTCATTTCCGGGTCAACGTCCATGCCGCGGATTCGGGGTTCGAAGCCAACGACAACTCAGCATTCACTCTACTAAGCATTGGCCCGGAATGGCTGCACCCCCGGTTCGCGTAACACAGCGTTTACAAATGTGAGGCTCCTCATGCGCCGGTGGCTAGGACGCCCGGTACCGCATACGCTCTATTCATGGCCCCAAGCAACAGTTCCGATTCCAGCATGCCCGCCGAAGTTCCTGCGCCTTACGGAACCGGACCTGCCACCGCAGGTTCCGGGGCTTCAGCGGACGCTTCAACGCCGAAGCCCGCCGCGAGGATCCGCACCCATCACCTTCAACAAGCCAAGGCAAAGGGTGAGCGCTTTGCAATGCTGACTGCCTACGAGCAATACACGGCTGAGATTTTCGACCAGGCCGGCATCGAGGTCCTGCTGATCGGCGATTCGGCCTCCAACAACGTCTTCGCGAACGAAACCAGCCTCCCTGTGACCGTCGACGAGCTCCTCCCCTTGTGCCGCGCGGTGGCCCGATCCGCCAAACGTGCCTTGGTAGTGGCAGATCTCCCCTTCGGCAGCTACGAAGTGTCGCCGCAGCAGGCCGTGGCAACAGGTGTCCGCTTCCTGAAGGAAGGCCTGGCACACGCCGTCAAGATCGAAGGCGGCGCGTTCTATGCGGGAACTGTGCGCGCCATGGTCCAGGCAGGCATTCCCGTCATGGCGCACATCGGATTCACCCCCCAGAGCGAACACTCGCTGGGCGGCTACCGCGTCCAGGGCCGGGGCGATGACGCTGCGCGCTTGGTCGAAGACGCCGTTGCCCTCGCAAATGCCGGGGCGTTCTGTGTGCTCATGGAGATGGTTCCAGCGGAAACCGCAGCCGCCGTCGACGCCGCTATCGACGTGCCCACGATCGGAATCGGTGCAGGCAACGCAACCACGGGACAGGTCCTCGTGTGGCAGGACATGGCCGGACTGCGCGGCGGCAAGATGGCCAAGTTCGTCAAGCAATATGCGGATCTGCGCACCACCCTGAGTGACGCAGCGAAGGCGTACGCCGACGACGTCAGGTCCGGCCAGTTCCCGGGCCCGGAGCACTCATTCTAGGAGGACACAGCTTCAGTCCTCGTCGTCCTTGTCCCACGCTTCGTTGCGGGCTTTGACCTTTTCGAGGGCGTGCTCGGCTTCTTCACGCGTCTTGTAAGGACCGATCAGCTGGGACCAGTCGGACAACGCGTCCTCTTCGATTTGGTGTGTCTGAACGTTGTACCAGAACTCCGCCACGGTTTCTCCTTTTCGAATCCCGCCGTAAGCTCGGCGGGGACGGTCGCCCTTCGCGCGGGCCGATATTTAGCTACTTAGTTACTTGCGTCTCGTGCGTCCCTTATATGATCAATCTATGCCTTCTCCCGCTCTGACCGCACCCATCGGCACGCTCACCCGTGGAACCGTCAGCCCGCAGCTGCCCGTACCGGCGTCCATCCCACGCCCGGAGTATGTCGGCAAGCCAGGACCCGCGAAGTTCACCGGTTCAGAGGTCAAGTCGGCGGAAACCATCGAGAAGATCCGCATCGCCAGCAAAATTGGTGCCCAGGCGATCGTCGAGGTCGGCAAGCACATCGAGCCGGGCGTCACCACCGACCAGTTGGACCGGATCGGCCACGAGTTCCTTCTGGACCACCACGCCTACCCGTCGACGCTTGGCTACCGAGGCTTCCCCAAGTCCCTGTGTTCCTCGCTCAACGAGGTCATCTGCCACGGCATTCCGGACAGCACCGTCGTCCAGGACGGCGACATCCTGAATATCGACATCACGGCCTACATCAACGGCGTCCACGGCGACACGAACTGCACCTTCCTGGTGGGAGACGTCGACGAAGAGTCCCGGCTGCTGGTTGAACGTACCCAGGAGTCGCTGAACCGGGCCATCAAGGCCGTCGCGCCGGGCCGCGAAATCAATGTGATCGGCCGGGCCATCCAGTCCTACGCGAAACGTTTCGGCTACGGCGTTGTCCGCGACTTCACCGGCCACGGAGTCGGCGAGGCCTTCCACACGGGCCTGATCATCCCCCACTACGACGCCGCGCCGGCCTACAACACCACGATCGAAGCCGGCATGGTCTTCACGATTGAACCCATGCTCACCCTCGGAACCATCGAGTGGGACATGTGGCCCGATGATTGGACAGTAGTCACCCGCGACCACAAACGGACCGCGCAATTCGAACACACCCTGCTGGTCACCGAGACCGGCGCCGAAGTCCTGACTCTTCCTTAAGCTCTCCGGAAGGTCACCTGCAGCCGTTCGTGCTGCGACATGCCCACCCCTCCTGCCATGAACGGAAACGCATTGACCAAGAAGGATGAGAAGATCCACAAGAACGGCCCGCTGATCGGCATCGACGTCGGTGGCACCGGCATCAAGGGCGGCATCGTCGATCTCAAGAAGGGCAAGCTGCTCGGGGACCGTCTCCGCATTCCCACGCCGCAGCCCGCCACTCCCGAAGCCGTCGCCGAAGTGATCGCACAGATCGTCGAAGAGTTGTCGGCCCGCGAGGACGCCCCGGCCAAGGGTTCGCCCGTGGGAGTCACCTTCCCCGGAATCATCCAGCACGGCGTGGTCCGCTCTGCCGCCAACGTGGACAAGTCCTGGCTCGACACCGACATTGATTCGCTGCTCACCAAGCGCCTGGACCGCCCCGTCGAGGTCATCAACGACGCCGACGCGGCCGGCCTCGCTGAAGCCCGCTACGGCGCAGGCGAAGGCGTCGACGGCACAGTCCTGGTCATTACGCTCGGCACGGGCATTGGCTCGGCCTTCATCTTCAACGGACACCTCGTGCCCAACGCCGAACTCGGCCACCTCGAAGTGGACGGCCACGACGCCGAAACGAAGGCATCCGCCGTCGCGCGTGAACGCGACGGCTTGAGCTGGGAAGAGTACAGCGTGCTGCTGCAGCGCTATCTCTCCCATGTCGAGTTCCTGTTCTCCCCCGAGCTCTTCATCATCGGTGGCGGCATTTCGAAGCGCTCGGACGAGTACTTCCCGCACTTGGATCTGCGGACCCGCATCGTCACGGCGGAACTGAAGAACGACGCCGGAATCGTGGGGGCCGCACTGGACGTGGCCCTCCACCACAAGCTCGCCAAGTAGCAGGGCAGCCTTCCGGATGGACGACGGCGTGCCCGACGTCGCGATTGTCACCGGCGCGAGCCGGGGCATCGGCGCGGCCATAGCCCTCAGGGCTGCCGCCGCGGGGTACGCCGTCGTCGTCAACTACTCAGCGGACGCCGACGGCGCACGGAGCGTTGTCGCGGAAATCCAGGCCAAAGGCGGAACGGCCTGCAGCGTACAGGCCGATGTCAGCGACCCCTCGCAGGTTATGTCGCTCTTTGATTCCGCGTCCGCCGTAGGCAGGGTCACCACGGTGGTCAACAACGCCGGAATCACGGGCAACCTCATCGGCAATCTCATTGACGTGCCGAGTGAAACGATCCGTCGCGTCATGGACGTCAACGTCAACGGATTGATCTTTGTCTGCCAGGAAGCCGTTCGACGCCTTTCCACCGCCAATGGCGGGCCTGGCGGCTCCATTGTCAACGTTTCCTCGACTGCGACCAAAGCCGGTTCGCCGGGCACGTGGGCGCACTACGCCGCGAGCAAAGGCGCTGTTGATGTCCTGACAGTGGGCCTCGCGTCCGAGGTGGCACGGCACGGGATCAGGGTGAATTGCGTGGCTCCCGGGAGCACCAACACCGGATTGCACGCTGCTGCGGGGATGCCCGACCGCGTGGAACGGCTCAACCCGGGGATCCCCATGGGCAGGGGCGCGGAACCCGATGAGGTGGCCGCTGCCGTGTTGTGGTTGATATCCGACGACGCCGGTTACATCACGGGAGCCGTGCTCCCGGTCTCCGGCGGACGGTAGAAGTGGTGCCGGTGGTGGCCTCGGCTTCCCCTCCGCTGCCACCACCGGAGCTAGATAGGGCTCTTCTCGGAGCTCTTGCCCTTGGCGCCCTTTGCTGCGTTCTCGGCCGCTGCCGTTTCGGCTTCGTGGCGGAGCAGGGAGATGGCCGATTCGAAGTCCTCAAGCGATTCGAAGGCCTGGTAAACGCTGGCAAAACGCAAGTAGGCGACCTCGTCCAGTTTCTGGAGTGGTCCAAGGATGGCCAGGCCGACCTCGTGGGCGTCGATTTCCGCCGCACCTGACGAGCGGATGTTCTCCTCGACTTCCTGGGCCAGCATCGCAAGGTCGTCCTCGGTCACGGGACGGCCTTGGCAGGCCTTGCGAACGCCGTTGATGATCTTGATCCGGCTGAAGGGTTCTCCCACGCCTGAACGTTTGATGACGGAAAGGCTGGTGGTCTCCACCGTGGTGAAACGGCGTCCGCACTCGGGGCACTGGCGCCGACGGCGGATGGCTGAGCCGTCGTCGGCCATTCGACTGTCCACAACGCGTGAGTCGGGGTTTCGGCAGAACGGACAATACACGCTGGGCCTCCCCGGTTCGGTTCCGGCCCCCCGCCCGCGGCGTCAGCCGGGAACGCAAAAGGTGCCGGAAGTTTGACTTCCGGCACCAGTTTACGGCTACATAAGGCCTAATGACAAGACTGTAATTACTATATGTAGTAGTTGTTACCCATACATGTAGTGGTTTAGGCCCCCGCGAAACGAATCTTGACAGCGTCGCCGTGGCCGGGAAGGTCCTCGGCATCGGCGAGGCTCACGATGTGCCTGCTGACCTGTTCGAGGGCAGCCTTGTTGTAGTTGATCACCTGAACGGCACGCAGGAATGTTGTCACGTTCAGGCCGGACGAGAAGGCTGCAGTGCCGCTCGTGGGCAAGACATGGTTGGATCCTGCACAATAGTCTCCGAGGCTGACCGGGCTGTAGTCCCCCACGAATACCGCGCCGGCGTTGCGGATCCTCGCGGCGACCGCGGCCGCGTCCGCCGTCATGATTTCCAAATGCTCGGCCGCGTACGCATCGCAGACCGCAATGCCCTGCTCGAGATCGTCCACCAGCACCACGCCCGACTGGGGGCCCGACAGTGCCGTGGTGACCCGTTCGCCATGCTTCGTGGTTCCCGCCTGCACCGCGAGTTCCCGCTGCACAGCGGAGGCGAGTTCCTCGGAATCGGTGATCAGGACAGACGCCGCCTTGGGGTCGTGCTCGGCCTGGCTGATGAGGTCCGCGGCCACAAGCTCCGGACGGGCCGAAGCATCCGCCAAGATGGCGATCTCGGTAGTGCCGGCCTCCGAGTCGATCCCCACGACGCCTTTCACAAGCCGCTTGGCGGTTGCCACGAAGATGTTTCCGGGACCGGTCACAACATCCACGGGCTCGATGGGCTGATCATCGACATCTCCTGGGATGCCGTAGGCAAACGAAACAATCGCCTGGGCGCCTCCGATGGCGTACACCTCGTCAATGCCGAGCAAAGCGGCCGCGGCCAGGATGGTGGGGTGGGGCAAGCCCCCGAAGTCTTTCTGGGGCGGAGAAGCCAGCGCGATCGATGCCACCCCCGCGGCCAGTGCCGGAACAACGTTCATGATCACCGAGGACGGGTAGACTGCCAGGCCGCCGGGAACATACAGTCCGACGCGGCCCACCGGTACCCAGTTCTGGCTGACGACGGCGCCGTCCCCCAGTTCCACATCGACGTTCGCGGGCCGCTGGCCGTCAGCAAAGCGCCGGGCACGGCGGATGGATTCCTCGAGGGCCTCCCGGACGGACGGGTCCAGGTTTTCAAGGGCTTCGGCAAGGGCGGCGGCGGGCACGCGCGGGTGGGACTGTTCCACGCCGTCGAACGCCAACGCGAACTCACCAAGCGCTTCGAAGCCGCGGGAGCGGACAGCGGCAATGATGTCCAGGACTTTTTGCTCGGCGTCCGCCATGGTCTGATGCTTGGCCCGGGGCACCACGGCCCGCAGTTCCGCCAAGGTCAGGGACCGTCCGCGCAAGTCGATGCGGCGGAAGTCCAGGGACTGGGCGGCGGTGTCGGCAGGATTCTCCGGAGAAATGGTCACCAGATCATTTTACGGGGCGAGCGGCTGTGCCTCCGGCTGCTTTCCCATCAAACCGAAAAGAATCAGGAGGAATGTCACGAGGGAAGTCGCCCCCGGCCACAGCAAGAGTGCTGTGGCGGACCGCAAAGAGAAGCCATCACTTCCGCTTGTGGCAGGACCCCACCATTGTGCGGCCAGCAGACCCACTTGCCAGGCCACCAAGGCCCCCGCCGCACCACCCAGGACTGCCAGGAAGGTGCGGATGCCGTGCCCCGGCTTCCGGACCTTGCTGTCGAGCAGGACCGCCGTGAAGCAGCCGGAAAGCAGCAGCAGCCCGGCCAGGACCAAGTCCCTCGGGAGCCGCCCCGCAGAGGCAGTGGGATCGGCAAGGGCAGGATTTCCGGAGATCACGTTGAGGCCACCCGGGGCCAACAGCCACCAGGCGAGGCCCAGGCCAACGCCCGAGGCGACGGGCACGGCGAGCCAGAGCCACCATTTGCCGTCCCGCTTGCCCGTGTCCGCGTCCGTGTCCGTCGTTGGAGCGGAGTCGAGAAGGTTCGATGTTGGCTTGGTCATGACACAAACATTAACAAACGTTTCTGGACGCTCAACAAGCAAGCGTCCCGGCGAACGGCGGAATACGCTGAATCCACCAGCGTTATTACAAATAGCTCACTCAGGAGATCGGGCAAAGTGGCTTCGGACAATTCGGCTTTTGAAGCAACATTCAAGCAAATGTTCCGCCGGCATGCCGCCGGGGTGGCCATCATCACTGCCGACCTCAACGGCAAGCCTTTCGGTTTCACAGCGACGTCCGTCGCTTCGCTGTCGGCCGAACCACCACGGTTCACGTTCAACATGTCCCGCAGTTCCAGTTCCTGGCCCGCGGTGGCGAATTCGACATATATCGGCCTGCACATGCTCGGCCTCGAGAACCAGGCTCTCGCAGACCGCTTCGCCCGCACCCAGGAACGGTTTGAAGGCGATCACTGGGAGCCGGGGCCCTTCGATGTCCCCATCCTCAAGAACGTTGCCGGCTGGCTGATCGGCAAGATCCAGATGCGCCTGTCCTTCGAAAACAACGCGATCGTGGTGGTGGAGGTTGTCGACGGACTAGTCGGCGACGACGACACCCCACTGCTCTACCACTCGGGCTCCTACGGCCAGCCGGTTCCGCTCGACTATGAAATCTAGTTAAAGCAGGAGATCTTTCGTCACCGGCCGGCTGGTTCAGCGAGCCGCGGGACCAATCAGCTGTCCAGGCAGGTCGGGCCAAGAAGTACCTTGAGGTCACCGAAAAGCGACGGGGTGGGATTCACGCGCAAGTGCACCGGCAGGCCCATGACCTCGACCTTGGAATCACCCTGCAAGTGGAGCCTGACCTCGGAGTTCCCCCGGTGGGTGGTCAAAACATCGCGAAGGTCAGTGACCACGGCCTCGGTTGCCTTGTACGTGGGCATCGTGATGACGAGGGGACCGTTGGTGCTTTCGCTCAAGTCCGGAACCGAGAGTTCCATGCAGTTCAAGGTGACTGCACCGTCGTCGCGCCGCTGCAAACGGCCCTTGACCACCACGATCAGGTCCTCCGCGAGCACCGAAGCGATGGGGCCGTACACCTGGCCGAAGAACATGACCTCGATGGAAGCTCCCAGGTCTTCGATCTCCGCCCGCGCGTAGGCGTTGCCGCTTGCCTTGGCGATCCTTCGGCTGAGCGAGGTGATCATGCCCGCGATGGTGACGATGGCGCCGTCGTGCGGTCCGTCTTCTCCCAGGATCGAGGTGATCGACTGCTCGGCATGCTGGCTCAGCACGCCCTCAAGCCCTTGCAGGGGGTGGTCCGAGACATAGAGTCCCAGCATGTCCCGTTCGAAGGCGAGCTTGTCTTTCTTTTCCCATTCCGGCAGGTCCGGGATCTCGGTGCTCAGGGAGGCTTGCGGCTCCTGGTCCTCGAATCCGGCGAAGAGATCGAACTGGCCGATCGCCTCATTGCGCTTGAGCGTGATGACGGAGTCAATCGCTTCTTCGTGGACCATGGCCAGCGCACGGCGGTGATGGCCAAGGGAGTCGAACGCGCCGGCCTTGATAAGGGACTCAATGGTGCGCTTGTTGCAGACCACCGCCGGAACCTTCATGAGGAAGTCCTTGAAGGACGTGTAGGCACCCTCGCTCGCGCGGGCTGCCACCATGGCTTCCACCACGTTGACGCCGACATTGCGGATGGCCCCCATTCCGAAGCGGATGTCCGTTCCCACAGGGGTGAAGTTAAGGCTTGACTCATTGACGTCCGGCGGAAGGACCGTAATGCCCATTCGCCGGCATTCATTGAGGTAGATGGCCGATTTGTCCTTGTCGTCGCCCACGGACGTGAGCAGGGCGGCCATGTATTCGGGGGCGTAGTGGGCCTTCAGGTACGCAGTCCAGTAGGAGATGACCCCGTACGCGGCGGAGTGCGCCTTGTTGAAGGCGTAGTCGGAGAACGGAAGCAGGATGTCCCACAGGGTCTTGACGGCCTCCATGGAGTAGCCGTTATCCTGCATGCCCTGGGAGAAGCCTGCGAACTGCTTGTCCAGTTCGGATTTCTTCTTCTTGCCCATGGCGCGGCGCAGGATGTCGGCTTGACCCAGTGAGTAGCCGGCCAGTTTCTGGGCCACGGCCATGACCTGCTCCTGGTACACGATGAGCCCGTACGTTCCGCCGAGGATTTCGGCGAGCGGTTCCTCGAGTTCCGGATGGATCGGGATGACTTCCTGGATTTTGTTCTTGCGCAGGGCGTAGTCGGTGTGCGAGTTGGCACCCATGGGACCCGGCCGGTACAGCGCCAACACGGCGGAGATGTCTTCGAAGTTGTCAGGCTTCATGAGCTTGAGCAGCGACCGCATGGGGCCGCCGTCGAGCTGGAAGACGCCCAAAGTGTCGCCGCGAGCCAGCAACTCGTACGACGCCGGATCGTCCAACGCCAAGTGCTCGAGATCGAGGTCGACGCCCCGGTTCATCTTGATGTTTTCCAGGGCGTCGGAAATGATCGTCAGGTTCCTCAAGCCGAGGAAGTCCATCTTGATCAGGCCGAGGCCTTCGGACGTCGGGTAGTCGAACTGCGTGATGACCTGGCCGTCCTGGATCCGGCGCATGACAGGAATGACGTCGATGATGGGGTCCGAAGACATGATGACGCCAGCGGCATGGACGCCCCATTGCCGCTTCAGCCCCTCAATGCCCAGCGCGGTCTCGAAGACCTTTGCGGCCTCAGGGTCCGTGCTGATCAGCTGGCGGAAGTCGCCGGCCTCACCATAGCGCTTGGCCTCCGGGTTCTGGATGTCCGCGAGCGGGATATCCTTGGCCATCACCGCCGGCGGCAGGGCCTTGGTGAGCTGTTCACCCATGCTGAACGGGTAGCCGAGCACGCGGGACGAGTCCTTCAGCGCCTGCTTGGTCTTGATGGTGCCGTAGGTGACGATCATGGCCACGCGCTCGTCGCCGTACTTCCGCGTGACGTAGTCGATCACCTCGGAACGGCGACGATCATCGAAGTCGACGTCGAAGTCGGGCATGGACACGCGGTCCGGGTTGAGGAAGCGCTCGAAGATCAGGCCATGTTCCAGCGGGTCGAGGTCGGTGATGCGCATGGCGTACGCCACCATGGAGCCCGCGCCGGAACCGCGGCCCGGGCCCACCCTGATCCCGTTGTTTTTGGCCCAGTTGATGAAGTCTGCCACCACGAGGAAGTAGCCAGGGAAGCCCATGGAGGTGATGACGTCAAGCTCATAGTCGGCTTGCTTGCGTACCTTGTCCGGGACGCCGTTCGGGTAGCGGTAATCGAGTCCAGTGGCTACTTCCTTGACCAGCCAGGACGTCTCGTCCTCGCCGGGTGGGCATGGGAACCGCGGCATGTAGTTCGCGCCCGTGTTGAAGGACACTTCGCAACGCTCGGCGATCAGCAGGGTGTTGTCGCAGGCCTCGGGATGGTCGCGGAACAGCTCCCGCATCTCCTGCGGTGACTTCAGGTAGTAGCCGCTGCCGGAGAAGGCGAATCGGGAGCCGCCGTTGTCATAGGTGGGCTCGAGCAGCGTGGAGCCCGACTGGATCGCCAAGAGGGCCTCATGGGCCTTCGCGTCATGCTCATGCGTGTAGTGGAGGTCATTGGTGGCCACGAGCGGAAGCTTCAGTTCCTTGGCCAAACGCAGCAGATCGCCGGTGACCCGCCGCTCGATGTCCAGGCCATGGTCCATCAGTTCGCAGAAGTAGTTTTCCGCACCGAAGATGTCGCGGAACTCGGAGGCCGCAGCCAGGGCCTCCCGGTATTGCCCCAGCCGAAGACGGGTCTGGACTTCACCCGAAGGGCAGCCGGTGGTGGCGATCAGGCCTTCGGAATACGTGTTCAGCAACTCCCGGTCCAGGCGGGGCCATTTGCCGAACACCGAGTCGAGGGAAGCAATCGAGGATGCCCGGAACAGATTGCGCATGCCTGCGTTGTTGTAGCTCAACAACGTCATGTGGGTGTAGGAACCACCACCGGAGACGTCGTCCTTGCGCTGGCTTTCGTCGCCCCAGCGGACGCGCTCTTTGTCGCCGCGCGCCGTCCCCGGTGTGACATAGGCTTCGACGCCGATGATCGGCTTGATGCCTTTGTCCGTGGCCTTCTTCCAGAAATCGAAGGCACCGAACAGGTATCCGTGGTCCGTGGTGGCCAGCGCAGGCATGCCCAGCCGCTCGGTCTCGTCGAACAACTCGGTAAGACGGGCCGCGCCATCCAGCATGGAGTATTCGGTGTGGGTGTGCAGATGGACGAACGAGTCATTGCTGGAAGTCACCACGACAGTCTACCGGCAGGGGTCCCGCGGTTGGAGTGGCGCGCTGGAAGCGTGGATCCCGCTACGCGTTGCCGCTTTCAAGAAGTTCCAGCGCGTACTGCAGGTCCGCCGGGTACTGGCTGGTGACTTCGACCCATTCGCCGGTGCGGGGGTGGTTGAAGCCAAGCCTCCGCGCGTGCAGCCACTGCCGGGTCAGACCCAGGTTGGCGGCCAAACGCGGGTCCGCCCCATAGGTCAGGTCGCCCGCACAGGGGTGCCTGAGGGCCGAGAAATGAACCCGGATCTGGTGTGTCCTGCCTGTCTCAAGGTGGATTTCCACGAGGGTTGCCTTGCCATAGGCCTCAAGGACTTCGTAGTGCGTCACGGAGGGACGGCCATCCTCGATCACCGCGAAACGCCAATCATGCCCGGGGTGGCGCCCGATGGGCGCGTCTATGGTGCCCTCCAGTGGATCCGGCAGGCCTTGGACCACTGCGTGGTACACCTTGTCTACGGTGCGTTCCTTGAAGGCCCGCTTGAGCACCGTGTAAGCGTGTTCGCTCTTGGCCACGATCATGACGCCCGACGTTCCGACGTCGAGACGGTGGACGATGCCGGCACGTTCAGGCGCGCCGGATGTTGAAATCCGGTATCCCGCACCTGCGAGGCCACCAACCACTGTCGGGCCTACCCAACCCGGTGACGGGTGCGCCGCCACGCCTACGGGCTTGTCGATGACAACAAAGTCGTCATCGTCCAACAGGATATTCAGGCCTTCCACGACTTCCTCCACGACTTCCAAGGGATCCCGGCGTTCGGGAACGGTGACTTCCAGCACGGACCCGGCAACGAGCTTCGCCGATTTGCCCACCGTGCCTGCGGAGACGGTGACGTTGCCCTCGGCGATCAGCAAGGCGGCCGCGGAACGGGAAATATCCATCAGCTTCGCCAGGCCCGCGTCGGCCCTGGTCCCGCCCAGCTCTTCGGGCACCACGAATTGCTCAGACATCGCGCGGTTCCTGATCCTCAGGTGTTCCGGCCTTGGCCGTCGCGGAACCGGCGGAATGATGGCGGGACCCGTCGAGTCCGATCCCGCGTATGGTCAGCAGGCAGATGATCACGACGCCGGAAACCACCGCCGAGTCGGCGATATTGAAAATCGCGAAGTTGGGCAATTGGATGAAGTCCACCACGTGGCCCATGGCAAAGGAAGGCTCGCGGAAAAGGCGGTCCGTGAGGTTTCCGAGCGCGCCTCCCAGCAGCAGGCCGAGGGCCAGCGACCACCAGACCGATCCCAGTCGACGCACCTGGAACAAAATCACCACCGAAACGGCCGCCATGACGATGGTGAAGACCCATGTGACGTTTTCACCGATGGAGAACGCGGCGCCGGAGTTTCGGATGTAGTACCAATGCAGGAGCGGAGGAAGGACGGGGATCCGCTCGCCTTCGACCATGGTGCTGGTGACCCAGAGTTTGGTCAGTTGGTCGAAGGCGTACGCGAACACGGCGAAGCCTGCAAAGACCCAAAGCAGTGCGGGGCGCCACGCGTGGACCTTGGTGCGGACGGGCTCCGGGATGCCGTTCGTTTGTTCTGTGCCGTCAGTTTGTTCGTCGCTCATAGTACTTTCATTCGGTTCGGTAACCATGGCTTCTGGCGCCTTAACAGCCAAAAGCCGGTGGCCGAGGAATCCCCAGCCACCGGCTTTCAGAATACTTGCTAGACCTCTGCGGCGGCTTCGCCGACCTCAGGAGCCGCAACCGAGCCGCGGGCATCCAGGTCGCGCAGCTGGCCCTCGATGTAGGCCTTCAGGCGGGAGCGGTAGTCGCGCTCGAAGCCGCGGAGCTGCTCCACCTTGCGTTCGAGAACGCTGCGCTGCTGCTCGAGGGCACCGAGGATCTTGCGGGACTTGTCCTGCGCGTCGTTGACGAGGCTGGAGGCTTCGATCTGCGCCTCGGCAATGATCTTTTCCTTCTGCTGCTCGCCATCGGCCACGTGCTTGTCGTGCATCTGCTGAGCCATGGCCAGCAGGCCCGCTGCGGACTCGGCGGAAGGAGAGCCGGCCGAAGGTGCGGCCGGGGCAGGAGCGGCGGCAACAGCCGGCTCCTTCTTCTTCTCGGCCTCGGCCTTCGCCTCGGCTTCTGCCTTGGCCTGTGCGTCCTTGTCGGCCTTCACCGGTGCGGGCACCTTCTCGACCACGGGTGCCGATGCTGCGCTGGCAGGAACCGGGTTTCCGCCTTCGCCGAGCTTCTTGCGCAGCTCGTCGTTCTCTTGATTCAAACGCCTCAGCTCGACAACGATTTCGTCGAGAAAGTCGTCGACCTCGTCCTGGTCGTAGCCTTCGCGGAACTTGGTCGGCTGAAAGCGCTTGTTGACAACGTCTTCTGGCGTCAAAGCCATCTGGTCACCTCGTTGGTCTAGTTAGTCAGTAGGCCTTCCGGCCGTTCAAAACTACGGTACCTAAATATCATCTGATTCCCCCAATTCAACACCATCGTGTTGGGTCGGAAGATTGCAGCCACGGGCCGAAGAAAAAAGATCGGCGGCACATGGACTGCGGAAAAGCTACGCCAGCGTGTAGACGAATCCCATTGCGATGCTGACGACAATAAACACGATCAGAAATGCCAGGTCAAGGGACACCCCGCCAAGTTGCAGCGGTGGAATCAGCCGGCGGATCCGTTTCAACGGCGGATCAGTCACGGAATAGACCACGTGCGCGGCCACCAGGGCAGCGCCGCGGGGGCGCCACTGGCGCGCAAACATCTGCACCAGATCGTAGACGAGCCTGATGATGAGGGTGACCAGGAACAGCAGCAATGCAATGTACAAAAGGCCGAAAACTATGCCCACGGGTTAGCTCAGATCTCCTAGTTCGCCATTTTTCCGGTCAGTCCCTCTATTGCAACACAGATGCCAGGCAGATCGCTCTGCCTGGCATCCCTGTTGACTGTGCTAGCTCTGGTTGAAGAACGTTGCTTGGGCTTCGCTGACCTTCTTGTCGTCGCCAAGAACTTCGACGTACGACGGCGACAACAGGAAAACTTTGCTAGTGACGCGCTCAATGCTGCCGTGGAGTCCGAAGACCAAGCCGGCGGAAAAATCGACGAGGCGCTTTGCATCTGCCTCACCCATGTCCGTGACGTTCATGATCACGGGGATGCCGTCCCGGAAACTTTCGCCGATGATCTTGGCGTCATTGTAGGAGCGGGGATGGACGGTGGTGATCTGCCTCAGTCCGGAGGCGTCTTCGCGGCTGGATGCCGCACGCTTGATAGGTGTCACGGGTGCGCGGTATTCCTCTTCGGCGACAGGGGGGACTTCACGAACTACTTCACGTACAGGTGCAGGGGCGCGGCGCTCTTCACGATTGTGGTCGACAGACCGGGCCTCGTCCGTGTGCTGCTCGTTCTGCTCAGACTCGTAGTGTTCATCGCCATCGGCGAGCCCAAGATAAACCATTGTCTTGCGCAGTGCGCCAGCCATGCTGGACTCCTATCGTGTCTGCAGTGGGCGGGCCGCCCATGACTTGACATCGCTGAAATCCCGGCCCGTCGCTTCCAATACTTTGACGCTACCCCACCCGCGGACGCGAACCGAGAATATCCGAGCCAATTCGCAGGTGTGTCGCACCAAATTGAACGGCAGCTTCTAGGTCCTGGCTCATCCCGGCCGATATCCCCACGGCGTCCGGATGCAGTCCTCGCAGATCCCTTGAAATGGCGGCGAGTTTCTCGAACGCTTCCTCCGGGGGCGCTCCGAGCGGCGCGACGGCCATCACGCCGGCCAATCGCAGCCCGGCGGCCGTCGCGATGGATTCGGCGAGGCGCTCGACGTCGGACGGAGCGGCACCGCCGCGGTGGGCGCCGGCGTCGTGCTCAAGACTGACCTGGATGTAGCAGTCAAGGTCCGGCCTGCCGGACTCGGACTGTTGCCGCGCAATGGCCTTGGCCAGGGCCTCGGCCAGTTGCGGACGATCGATCGATTGGACCGAAAACGCGTACTTCGCCACGGACTTGGCCTTGTTGCTTTGCAGTTGACCAATGAAGTGCCAACGCACCGGGAGCCCTGCGAGTTCGGCAGACTTCGCGGCCGCTTCCTGGTCGCGGTTTTCGCCGACGTCCGTCACGCCAAGTGCCGCCAGGCGGGTGACATCCGCTGCGGGATGGAACTTGCTGACGACTATCAGTTGCGGCTCTTCGGTTCGCCCGGCTGCGACGGTTGCCGCCGAAATCCGCTGGCGGACCGCGGCCAGCCGTTCGCGCAGCTCGGCAGTCCGTGGATCGCCGCCAGCGCTTTCCGCTGTCGGGAAAGTCTCACTCATGCGTCCACACCAAACCTGCAAAGCGGCCTGTTTGCTGATCGCGCCGGTACGAGTAGAGCCGGGAGGTCTCCCGCGTGCACTCCCCCGAATACTCCACCCTGACGTCGAGTGCTTTCAACTGGGAACGCACACCGGCGGGCAGATCCAGTGCGGGCGTGCCCCACGAGGTCGTTGACCAGGTTTCCGGAACAGCGGCAGCCACGTCGGCCCGCAGCTGTTCGGGAACTTCGTAGCATTCACCACAGATGGAGGGGCCCAGCCAGGCGCTGATGGTCGCCGCACCGCGGTTTCGCATTTCGGCGACGGTGGCCGAAACGATGTCCGCGGCAACTCCTGGCCGGCCTGCGTGGACCACCGCAAGGACCGCGTCGGTTTCGTCGGGCACTTCGCCCAGCAACACGATGGGGACACAGTCGGCCACCATGACCGCGAGGGGCTGCCCCGTGGACACCATGGCGTCGGCCGTTGGTCCGTCGCCATGGGCGGCGATGAATTCGACGGCTTTTCCGTGTACCTGGTTCATGTATTGGAAATGCCGTTCGCCGAGCCCCGCCGCTGCTTCCAGCCGGGCCCGGCGCACCATGACATCGTCAGGATTGTCCGCCACGTGCAGTGCAAGGTTGCCCGCATCATCATCGGAGAAGGCGACCGAAATCCCCGGCCGCACTTCTTTTCGCCACCAAAACACTACTGGCTAACTCTCCTGGGTGGGTTTGAACGGACAGGCTACTTCAGGAAGTCCGGAACATCGAGGTCGTCGGTGCGGCTTCCCGAAAGGTCCGGTTCGACGACGGCGGGGAGGTCGACGTCGAAGCCCGAGTCAGCCGGCAAAGCCGACGGGCGCTGCTGGCCCCAGTTGCTCAAGCCTGAAGCGCCGACGCCTGCGGAAACGTGCTGCGGCGCGGAATAGGCCGGAGCAGCTGAAGGCGCTGCGGGACGGTCCGGGGCCGCAGGGGCCTGGTGCTGACCCGGCTGCTGGGCGGCCGACTGGTTCATCGAGGGTGAGGTGGCCTTGAGGTCGTCAAAACCAGCGGCGATAACCGTGACGCGTGCTTCGTCGCCCAAGGCGTCGTCGATGACGGCACCGAAGATGATGTTGGCTTCGGGGTGGGCCACTTCCTGCACGAGCCTCGCGGCCTCGTTGATCTCGAACAGGCCGAGGTCCGAGCCGCCCTGGATGGAGAGCAGGACGCCGTGGGCGCCGTCGATCGAGGCTTCCAGAAGCGGAGAAGCGATGGCGAGTTCCGCGGCCTTGACAGCGCGGTCCTCGCCGCGCGCCGAGCCGATACCCATCAGCGCGGAGCCCGCACCCTGCATGACCGACTTGACGTCAGCGAAGTCCAGGTTGATCAGGCCAGGGGTCGTAATGAGGTCCGTGATGCCCTGGACACCGGACAGGAGTACTTGGTCAGCGGAGCGGAAAGCGTCCAGGACGGAGACGTTACGGTCGCTGATGGAGAGGAGACGGTCGTTGGGGATGACGATGAGGGTATCGACTTCGTCGCGCAGGGCGTCGATTCCGGCTTCGGCCGAACCGGCACGTCGGCGTCCTTCGAAGGTGAAGGGCCGCGTGACGACACCGATCGTCAGGGCGCCGAGCGAGCGTGCGATCCGGGCCACGACGGGGGCGCCGCCGGTTCCCGTGCCGCCGCCTTCGCCTGCGGTGACGAAGACCATGTCGGCTCCGCGGATGACCTCTTCGATCTCATCGGCGTGGTCCTCGGCAGCCTGGCGTCCGACGTCGGGGTTGGCGCCGGCTCCCAGACCGCGCGTGAGCTCGCGTCCAACGTCAAGCTTGACGTCCGCGTCGCTCATGAGGAGAGCCTGGGCATCGGTGTTGATGGCGATGAACTCGACGCCGCGAAGGCCGACTTCGATCATTCGGTTAACTGCATTCACGCCACCGCCGCCGATGCCGACGACCTTGATGACGGCCAAGTAATTCTGCGGTGCTGCCACGTTTCGTGCCCCTTGCTTGTGTCCTATAGCGAAACAGATCGAGTCCAACTTGAATCCTTGGACCTTAACCCTCTAGTTGAAGGTTATAGTTATGTCAAGTAACTCTTAAGTGACGGTATGGGCTATGAATCCGACATTCAATGACCGCCTCCGCGTGTCGTGTGAAAGTCCGAAAAATAGCCCTCTACGTCACTGAAGTTACTAGCTGAAATGGCCTATTTGGTAAACGGGTGCCTCGGTGCGCTGACATCGTAGACATTCACCGGAACTTTTGGATTGGCGGGAGCCTTGAGCAACGCCTCGAGGACGCGCGCCTTCAGCTCCTTCTCGTCCGCATTCCCCCATACGACGATCTTGCCGTCCGTGAGCTTGAGCTCGACGGCGTCCGGCGACGAGGCCGAAGCGCTGGCCATCTTCGCCAGCACATCCGCCGGCAGCGTCGCAAGAACAGCCGTGATCGCCTTGAAGAGACTCTGGTTCGCTCCTTGCCCGTCGATGACCGGCAAGGGAACCGATGCGGGATCGGTGGTTGATCCAAGCTGGACGCCATCGACGTCAACCAGTGAATAGTTGTCGCCGCTCTTGACCAGCGCCACGGGCACCCGCTCCACAATGTGGACCAAAAGTTCCGACGGCGGACGGGCCTCGGTACTGACGGAACGCACCTGGACAAGCGGCTTGAGCAGCGCGGCAATGTCGGCGTCGTTGATTTGCGGAAGGGGTTTTCCCTTCACCGGTTCGAGGGCCTTCTGGACGCTCCCCGCCTGAAGCAGCTTGGTGCCGTCAACCGTCACAGTGCGCACTGCGAACACCGGCGAGTAGATCGACGCAACGATGATTCCGGCGACCAGGGCGACGACGATGGCCACCACCGTGAGCACCGTCCGACGCCGCTTGCGTCCCTTGGGCTCGGGAAATGCCAGCACATTGCTGTCCATGCCCGCGGCTGATTCCGAAGGACCACCGACGGGATCGTCGAGGCCGCGTTCTGCACTGACGACTCCGGGCCGGCTGCCCGCCTGCGGCTTGAACGTGGGCTTCCGGGTGTCAGCCACCCAACAGCTCCACGATCCGGGGTCCGTAGGCAGTCACGTCGCCGGCTCCGACGGTCAGGACGATGTCGCCGTCGCCGGCCGCGGAGAGTACCGCGTCCAGTGCTTCCTGGCCGCCGGCCACGAGCCTGCCATTCTTCAGACGTCCCGTGATCAGGGTGCTCGTGACCCCGGGGATGGGATCCTCGCGGGCTGGGTAGATGTCCAACACGAGGGCTGTGTCCGCCTCGCCAAGCGCCTCCGCAAACTGCTCCGCGAATTCGCGGGTACGCGAAAACAGGTGCGGCTGGAAGAGCACATGCACCTTGTTGCCGCCTGCCACGGAGCGGGCGGCGGACAAGGCGGCCCGGACTTCCGTGGGGTGGTGGGCGTAGTCGTCGTAGACACGCACGCCCCTCCCCTGCCCCTTGAACTCGAATCGCCGCGATGCTCCGGCGAAATGGCCGAGGGCGGCCGCGGCAACCTCGGGTGCCACGCCGAGCTCGACTGCGACGCCGAACGCGGCCGTCGCGTTCAAGGCGTTGTGCCGCCCGGGCACTTGGAGGCCAAGCCGGTATTCCTGTCCGCCGACAGAGACCCGGACATCGCCCGGCCCCCCATCGTACAGGCGGATATCGGCGTCCTCCGCGGTCCCGTAGCCCAGAACCCGGGTGTTGCCCGCTGCGCGGGTCCGTTCCGCGAGGGCCCGGGCACCGTCGTCGTCCGCGCAGGCAAAAAGCACGCCGTCGGCGGGCAGGAGTGCAGCGAAACTGTCGAAGGAGGCGTAGACAGCCTCGGACGTGCCGTAATAGTCCAGGTGGTCGGCTTCGACGTTGGTGACGACGGCGATGAGGGGCCGATAGTTCAGGAAGGAACCGTCCGATTCATCGGCTTCGGCAACGAAGATGTCCGAGGTGCCGTGCGCTGCGTTGACGCCGAGGGCGGGTACGTTGGCGCCGATGGCGAACGAGGGATCCAGGCCCGCTTCCTTGAGCAACACGGCCACCATCGAGGTGGTGGTGGACTTGCCGTGCGTGCCGGCCACGGTCACCACGCGGTCTGCGCCCATGGTTGCCGCGAGGGCCTCTGAACGGTGGAGCACCGGAAGGCCGGCCGCCCGGGCCGCTTCCAGTTCCGGATTGTCGGCCCTGATGGCCGAACCGGCAACGACGGTCTGCGCGTCACGAAGATTTTCCGCGGCGTAGCCAACTGCGATCCGTGCCCCTGCGGACTGGAGGTCCTGCATGACGGGCAGGTCCTTGGCGTCGGAACCGCTCACGGGAACGCCCCTGGCCACCATGATGCGTGCGACGGCAGACATGCCCACGCCGCCGATGCCGATGAAGTGGACCCTGCCGAGGGAATCGATGTCTGCGAGGGGCTGGGTCATTCGGTTACCGCTTCCAAGACGAGATCAGCCATCCGCTGATCAGCATTTCTGATGCCAAGTTCCTTTGCCTTGCTGGCCATGTCCTCAAGGCGGGCTTGATCCGTGAGCAAAGGAATCAGCTCGGCCTTGAGCCATTCCGCGGTCAGGGCCCGGTCGTCGACAAGAAGCGCTGCACCGGCCTTGACCAGGGCGGACGCGTTCATTGCCTGCTCGCCGTTTCCGATGGGCAGCGGAACGAAGACCGCCGGGAGCCCGACGGCGGCCACCTCACTGACGGTTGCCGCGCCGGATCGGGCAAGGAGGACATCGGCTGCCGCGTAGACATTCTCCATGCCGTCCACGTATTCCACCTGGTGGTAGCCGTCGGCAGCCAGGGGGTCGCCGTCGTCGTTCGTCACCGCCTTGCCGCGGCCGGTGATGTGCAGTGTCTGGATACCGGCTTCCGCCAAAGCGGCGACGGCACCGGCGATCGTGCGGTTGATGCTCTGGGCTCCGGAGGAACCGCCGGTCACGATGAGTGCAGGCTGTCCGGCGTCGAGGCCCAGGGACTGCCTGGCATCCGCGCGCCAAGCCGCACGGTCCAGACCGGCGATGGCCTTGCGCATGGGCATCCCCACGTGGCGGGCGTGCCGAAGCCGGGTCTCAGGGAAAGCCACCCCGACATGCTTGGTGAACATGGCCCCTACCCGGTTGGCAAGCCCGGCGCGCGTGTTGGCCTCGTGGATGACGATGGGGATCCTGCGACGCCACGCCGCGAGGTACATCGGAGTGCAGACATAGCCGCCGACGCCGAGTAGGACGTCGGCCTGTGCGTCGTCCAGGATGCGCCCGGCTTGCTTGACCGCCGCTGCGAGCCTGCCGGGCAGTTTGAGCAGATCCGCGGAGGGCTTCCGGGGAAAGGGAACCCGGTCGATGGTGGCCAATTCGTAGCCGGCTGCCGGAACCAGACGCGTTTCCATGCCATTGGGCGTGCCGACGGCCAGGATCCTGGCCTCCGGCCGCAGCGACTTGATGGCGTCGGCAATGGCGAGCAACGGGCTGATGTGTCCGGCGGTCCCGCCGCCGGCGAGGACCACGGAGAGGGGTTTGGGCTGGGAATTCATGGAGTGCTATGTACGCTTTCGTGCAGTTTTCGCAAGTCGCCAGCGCGGCTTTGAACGGCCGGCAGGAGCCATTTGGGCGCGGGCCAAAGACAACACTACGCCCACGCCGCATAGCGACATCACCAACGCTGAACCGCCATAGGAAATGAAAGGTAGCGGAACGCCGATCACGGGCAGCAAGCCGGCCACCATCGCCATGTTGATCGCGGCCTGACCGAGCATCCACGCCATGATCGAGCCACCGAGCACGCGGGCGAACAAGTCTTCCTGGTGGCTGACCACCCGGTAGATCGCAACGGCGAGCAACGCAAAGAGCACCAAGACCACGATGGTCCCCACGAGGCCGAGTTCCTCCCCGATGACAGCGAAGATGAAGTCGTTGTGGGCTTCGGGAATCCATTGGTATTTTTGCCGGCTCTGGCCAAGGCCAACACCAAACCAACTTCCCGAGGCAAGGGCGCTGAGTCCCTGTTCGCTCTGGAACCCGATGTCGCTGGCCCCTGCGCAGCTCTGCCCCATCCACGAGGTGATCCGGCACATCCTGTTTCCGCTGGTAACTGCCAGTATCAGCGCCGCGGCCGCCGCAACGCCTCCTGCAGCAGCGAAGAGCTTCAGGTTGACGCCGCCGAAAAACAAGCCGGCCGCCATGATCAACATGACCACCAACGAGGTTCCAAGGTCATGTCCCAGGACAATCAAGGCAATGATGGCGCCCGAGACCGGAACGATGGGGATGAGCGCATGGGTCCACTTGTCGAGAAGCTTTGCCTTCACGGAAAGGACCGTTGCCATCCAGAGCACCAAGGCGAACTTGGCGTACTCCGATGGCTGGAAGGTGAAGCCACCGATCTCGATCCAGTTCTGGTTGCCCAGCACACGCTTGCCGATCACCAGGACCAGCACCAACAAGGCACCGGCGAGAATGATCGAGGGCCACGCGAATCTCTTAAGCCAAAGGACGTTGACCCGTGAAAGCACCAGCATCGCAACGATGCCGATGCCGGCGAACATTCCTTGCTTGGTGGCGATCGAGTACGGGGATTCTCCAGCCGCAATCGCCTCAACACTGGATGCCGAGAGGACCATGATGATCCCGATGGCCGTGAGCGCAAGCGATGCGCCGAGAATCAGGTAGTACGTAGACCCGTTTCTTGATTTGCCGCTTCCCTCAAGCGTTGACCAGAAACCAGCCATCCCGGAACGTATCCGCGACGGCAGCGAGGCTCGAGCAACGCCTGCCGCGCGTCCGGCGGGGGCTGCCTTGCCGGCCCGGGTCCGCCCGGGCCCGCTGCGCGTGGGCGTGCTGACCATTGTTACTCCTCGGTGGTCTGTGCCTGGCCTTCCACAAGCTCGCGCACTGCCCGGATGAAAGCATCGCCACGGTGAGCGTAGGAAGAGAACTGGTCCATGGAGGCAGCCGCCGGGGCCATCAGCACGGTATCGCCGGGCTCGGCGATACTTGCTGCCGATGCGACAGCGTGGGCCATGACGGTGTCACCGAAGATCGGAGACGGTTCCGCGGCGGCACCAGTTGAATCGGCGGACTGCACCTTTTCAGTGTCGCCCTTGGGCTGCCCGATTACGGGCACATCCGCTGCGTGTCGCTTGAGGGAGGCTTCCAGGTCCGTGGTGTCGGCGCCGATCAGGACTACCGCCTTGAGCCTGTGCGCGTTGCTTTTGACCAAGTCGTCATAGTTGACGCCCTTGGACAAACCGCCCGCAATCCAGACGACCTTGTCGAACGCCGACAGGGCTGCGGAAGCAGCGTGCGGATTGGTCGCCTTGGAGTCGTTGACCCAGAGCACGCCGTTCTGCTTGGCGACAGGCTGGATGCGGTGATCTCCCGGAAGATAGTTCCGCAGCCCTTCACGCACGGCAGACGATTCGACGCCGTAAGCGCGCACCAGGGCGGCCGCAGCCAGCGCGTTGGCAACCATGTGTCGCGGAGCGGCAGTGCCCAGATCGGCCAGGGAGGCAAGTTCCTCTGCCGAACTCTGGCGTCCTTCGATGAACGCACGGTCCACGAGCAACCCTTCGACGACGCCGAGCATGCTGACAGCCGGCGTCAAGGTGGTGAAACCGATTGCCCTGCACCCCTCGACCACGTCGGCGTTTTCCACCATGCGTTCGGTCTCGATCTGCTCAGCGTTGTAAATACACGCCTTCTGGGTGTTCTCGAAGATCTTTGCCTTGTCCGCGAGGTAGGACTCGTAAGAACCGTGCCAGTCGACGTGGTCCTCGGCGACGTTGAGGCAGACGCTGGCCACCGGGGAGAGGGATTCGATCCAGTGCAACTGGAAGCTGGACAGCTCAACCGCGAAGGCGTCGTACTCCACAGGGTCACGGAGTGCGTCCAGGATGGGAGTGCCGACATTCCCCACGGCGATTGCTTTGAGCCCTGCCGCCTGCAGCATGGCTTCGGTCATGCCCACCGTGGTGGTTTTGCCGTTGGTACCCGTGATCGTGAGCCAGTCCGCCGTCTTGCGGCCCTCGCGTTCGCGCACCCGCCAAGCGAGTTCGACGTCGCCCCACACCGGTACGTGGGCCCTTTTGGCGGCCGCCAGGAGGGATTGGTCCGGCCGCCAGCCCGGCGACGTCACGACGAGTTCGGGCTTTTCGCCGTCCACACGGGGCAGGGTCTTGACGGCGTCCTGGCCAAGGAGGACGTCGGCGGCACCCACGATCTTCAAGGTGTCCGCTTGGGCGAGGGCTTTGGCGCTCGTGGCAGCATCAACCACCACCACCCGTGCGCCGAGTTCGATCAAGGTGTCGGCGGCCGCGAAACCCGAGACGCCGATGCCCGTCACGACGACGCGAAGGCCCTTCCAGTCGGAATCCCAACTGACGAGGTCCTTGAGCCGGTCATTGGACGAAGGCTTGGTTTGAGGACTTGCGCTCACAGCAGCACCACCCATTCAGCATAGAAAATCCCAAGGCCTGCTGCCACGAACAGGCCACAAAGAATCCAGAATCGGACAACCACCGTGATCTCGGCCCAGCCCTTGAGTTCGAAATGATGCTGAAGGGGGGCCATCTTGAAGACACGTTTGCCCTTGGTGACCTTGAAGTAGCCCACCTGGATGATGACCGACAGCGTAATGAGGACGAAAAGACCGCCGATGATGCCCAAAAGAAGCTCGGTGCGGGAGAGGATCGCAAAGCCGGCCACCGCGCCGCCGATAGCGAGGGAACCGGTATCTCCCATGAAGATCTTCGCCGGAGACGTGTTCCACCAGAGGAAGCCCACCAGCGCGGCACTGCAAATAGCCGCCAGGAGCGCCAGATCGAGCGGGTCACGGACCGAATAGCAGCCGCTGCCCGCCTCGCGGGGCGAACCGCAGGCCTGGTTGTTCTGCCAGATTCCCATGAGTGTGTAGGCGCCGAAGACCATGATGGAGGCACCCGCGGCAAGGCCGTCCAGTCCGTCCGTGAGGTTGACGCCGTTGGTTGCCGCAGTGACGATCAGGTTCGACCAGATGACAAACAGGATGGCACCAAGGACGGTGCCCCCGAAGGCCAGGTTCAGCCAGGGGATGTCCCGCACAAGGGAAATATGCGTGGAGGCCGGGGTGATCCCCTCCGCGTCAGGGAAGTTCAAGACCAGCACTGCGAAGACAATGCCGACGAATGCTTGAAGGATCAGCTTGGCCTTGGCATTGAGTCCGAGGCTGCGCTGCTTGGAAATCTTGATGAAATCGTCGAGGAAACCAACGAATCCCATGCCGACCATCAGGAACAACAAGAGCAGGCCCGAAGCTGACGGGCCCGGTGATCGTGGGTTCATCATCCACATGATCAGGTGGGTCAACCCATAGCTGATGAGCACGGCAGCCACCACGACTGTCCCGCCCATGGTGGGGGTACCACGCTTGGTGTGGTGGGACGTGGGTCCGTCGTCGCGGATGAACTGGCCGTATCCCTTGGTGACGAGGAACCGGATGAACAGTGGCGTTCCGATCAGAGCCACCAGGAGGGCAACGCCCGCGCCGATCAACAGTGCAATCACAGCAGCTCGTTCCCTTCATTGGCGGCAGTTGCAGCCGCAGTGTTCGCACTTGTCCCGGCCTGTGGGGGTAATGCTATCCGATCCCCCAAATGCCTTAGGCCGACCCCGTTTGAGGACTTGAAAAGCACCAGGTCGCCTGGTTCGAGCTCGGCCTGCAGCAGTTCGTAAGCCTCGTCAGCCGTTTCGGTGAAACTGCATTCGTCGCCCCAGGACCCTTCCTGGATCGCGGAAATGTACAGCGCCCGGGCTTCGCGGCCAACCACAACGAGCCGGGAAATGTTCAAGCGGACCACTTGCGTCCCCACCGCCGTGTGTTCGCGGATGGAATCTTCGCCAAGTTCCAGCATCGCTCCCAGCACCGCCCAGGTGCGGCGTCCCTGGCCGAGGTCGGCGAGGGTTCGCAAGGCTGCACGCATGGATTCCGGATTCGCGTTGTACGCGTCGTTGATGATGGTGACGCCGTCTGCCCGCTCCGTGCGTTCCATTCGCCACCGGCTGGCCGGCGACTGCTCGCTCAGCGAGGCGGCGATCTCGGCCGCAGGGAGTCCTGCCGCGAACGCTGCGGCCGCAGCAGCAAGCAGGTTGGTGATGTGGTGGGCACCGATGAGCTTGCTGTGGACGGGAAGGGGGACCCCGCCGTCGGGCAGGACGAGCTCGAATTCCGGGTTGCCGTCTTCGTCGATATCGGCGTTCCTGGCTTCGACCGCGGAGCCGGAAATGCCGGTAGCGGTGGTTCCGAGCACTTTGGCCCGGGTGCGGGAGACCATCGCCGCGACCCGCGCGTCGTCGAGGTTGATGACGGCCGTTCCGTCCTCCCCCAGCGCCTCGACCAGTTCGCCTTTTGCCTTGGCTATGTTCTCCACGCCACCGAACTCGCCGGCGTGGGCGGTGCCTACGCAAAGAACGACGCCGATGTCCGGCTGGACCATGTCGGCGAGGTATTTGATGTGGCCGACGCCGGTGGCGCCCATTTCGATCACGAGGTAACGGGTGCCAGCATCGGCCCCGAACACTGTGAGCGGCACGCCGACTTCACCGTTGTACGAACCCTGCGGCGCCACTGTGGCCCCGGCCCGGGAAAGGATCCCCGCGAGCAGGTCCTTGGTAGTGGTCTTGCCCGCCGAGCCGGTGATGCCGATGACGGTGAAGGGCTCCCCCTTTGCCGCACGTTCGGCGCGGATTCGGCGGACGGACTCTGCAGCCAAGGCACCCATGGCGATCACGGCGTCATCGACCACGACGGCGGGGTACGGCCGGCCGTCGTCGTCGGAAACGTCGCGCTCGGTCAGAGCCAGAACGGCCCCGCGCTCAAAAGCGGCGCCCACGTACGCATGGCCGTCGGCGTTCTCTCCTGGCTTGGCCACGTACAACGATCCGGCAGCCGCCTCACGGGAATCGGTAACGACGGACGCCGGAACGATGCCCGGGTCCGCTGCCAATCGGCCATTGGTAATATCGGCGATCTCCGCCGCAGTAAGTGCAATCATCTCGGTCTAGGACTCTATCCGCTCGTCCGTGGAAACCTTGAATCCCCTGGCTGTCAAGGCTGCCCGCAGTTCCACCCGGTCATCGAGGGCAAGGTTCACGCCCTTCACTTCCTGCCAGACCTCGTGTCCTCGGCCGGCGATCAGGATGGTGTCCTTCTCAGTGGCGAGTTCCACGGCTTGGCGAATGGCGACGTCCCGGGGGTACGCTTCCACGATCTCGCAGTCAAGGCCCTCTGACTCCTGGGCGGCGCGGGCCCCGGCGATGACTTCCGAACGGATCGCCGCAGCGTCTTCGTCATGCGGATCGTCGTCGCTGACAATCACGACGTCGGCGAGCCGGGCGGCTATGGCGCCCATTGTCGGCCTCTTGCCCTGGTCGCGCTGTCCAGTGGCGCCGAAAACGACAATCACGCGGGATCCGGGGGCTTGCGAGCGTACGGCCTTCAGGGCCCTCGCCAGTGCGTCCGGGTTGTGCGCGAAATCGACAACGGAAGCCGGGGCATCCGAGATCAGCTGCATCCGGCCCGGTACGGAAACGGTGAAGGGATCGTGCCTCTCCAGCGCCGCCTGCAGTGCCGGCGGTTCGATGCCGGAGTCGAGCACCATAATGGTGGCCAAGGCCGCGTTGGCGACGTTGAAATCCCCCGGTAATCCCGTATGGACGCGTAAGACTGTTCCATCGCGGTGGCGCAATTCGAAGTCCGTTCCAAGCCCGCGTTGCTCGGCTGACTCCACTGTCCAGTCAGCGTCGCTGCCCGGCGTGGTCGCCAGCGTGGTCACGGGAATACCCGCCTCATCGGCCAGTAAGCGCCCCCAGCGGTCGTCGACGGTCACTACAGCGCGCTGTGCGCGCGCGCTGGTGAAGAGTTCCGCCTTGGTCCGGAAGTACTCGTCCATGCTTCCGTGGAGATCGAGGTGATCCTGCGTCAGGTTGGTGAAGCCGGCAACATCGAACGTCACCGAGTCGACCCTGTGGAAGGACAGGGCGTGGGAGGAGACCTCCATGGAAGCCGCGTCAAGCCCACGTTCACGCATGAGGGCGAGCAAGGCATGGACATCCGTTGACTCCGGCGTGGTCAACAGGCTCGGGATGGCCTCGCCCCCCGCAAGGATTTCGATCGTCCCGATCAGGCCAGGATTCCTGCCCAGCGCACGGAGGAGGGAGTTGATGAAATACGTCGTGGTCGTTTTACCGTTCGTACCGGTTACCCCGAAAAGTGTGGGCGAAACCCCATCGAGGGGTTGGCTTCGATAAATGAGGGCGGCGAGGGTCCCGACCGCGGCACGGGGATTGCTGACGATCAGCACGGGAACAGCAAGGTCCTCAAGTGCCAATTGGCGGGCGCCATCTTCATCGCTCAAGACAGCCACGGCACCGGCCGCCACCGCCTGGGCGACAAAGTCGGCCCCGTGCCGTGTGGCTCCGGGCAGGGCCAGGTACAAGTCTCCCGGCTCGACAGTGCGCGAGTTGAGGGATACACCGGTCACCGACGTACCGCTGGAGTCCAGGGGCAGCGCAATTCCGAGGGAGGACGCGATGGCCTCAAGGGGAACAGGCGCCACGACGGCTGGACGGAAGCCGGGTTTGTCCGTAGCCGGCGGGTTCCCTGTAGGGATCGATACGGCATCATTCTGCTCTGACAAGGTGGTCTCCGTTGGTGCTCGTAAAACTGGCCGTGCGGGATCCCGGGGGCTCCCGCAAACGGCATGGGTGGATCGTAATGTGGCCGGACAGATGCCCAACAAGCTTACTTGGCGAAACTGGACTACTTGCCGTACTGGCCCTATTTGGCGTACTGGGGGAACCGCGCCGGAGTGCCGGTGGACGGCGGGACGTTGTAGGTGCGCAGGACCTGGCCCATGACCGAGCGGAATATCGGCCCCTGGGTGATGCCGTAAATGCTGCCCTTGGGCCGCTGGAGGACTACCTCTACGATGAAGCGCGGATTCTCCATGGGCGCCATACCCACAATGGACGCGGTGTAGCCATCGAAGCCAGGTAGCCCGTCTTCACGGGGTGCCTGGGAGGTGCCCGTCTTGGCGCCCACGCGGTATCCATCGATGGCGGCATCTTTCACTTCGCCCATGGTGACGTTGCTCTCCAGGATGTCCCGGACCTGTTGGGCCGTTTCCTTGGAAACGACTTGGCGGGAATCCTTGGCAGGCACTTTGTTCTCGACCCCGTCGGCTCCGACGTAACCGTCAATCAGCCGCGGTTGCAGCATCACGCCGTCGTTGGCCACGCTTTGGTAGGCCCGGACGGTCTGCAGCGTGGACTGGGAAACACCTTGGCCGAACAGTACGGTGTACTGCTGGCGGTCATCCCATTGATCGGGCTTGGCCAGGATGCCTGAGGTTTCAGCAGGGAGGCCGATGTCCGGAGCTTCGCCGATACCGAAGCGGGTGAGGTAGTCATAACGCTGTTGCTTGCTCAGGCGGCTGCCGATCATCACGGTACCCGTGTTCATCGAATAGCCAAGGATGCCGGCAAGGGTCCTCTGCTCGGTTCCATGGTCGAACGCATCGGTGAACGTCTGACCGTCGATGGTCAAAGCAGGTGGAATGGTGACCGTGTCCAGCGGGCTGGACTTTCCTTCATTGATCGCAGCGGACGCGGTGATCATCTTCTCGACCGAACCAGGCTCATAGGCGGCCGTCACGGACCGCACGCCGCGGTCCGCGGCCGCTACCTTGCCGGGGTCGTTGGGATCCGGGGCGTTCGTGTCCGCCATCGCAATGAGGTTCCCGGTCTTGATGTCCTCGACGACGATTGATCCCCACTCGGCATTGAGCTGGTTGACCTGGGTCTGGATGGCCTGCTGCGCAAAGTACTGGATGTCCGTGTTCAGGGTCAGCTTGACGTCCTGGCCGTTCACGGCAGGTGTCAGCAGGTCGGTCGCCACGGGAATGCGAAGGCCATCGGCGCCGATCTCAAAGACGCGCTTGCCATCTTTGCCGCGCAGGAGATCGTCCTGGGTCTGCTCAAGGCCGGCCTGGCCTGTGGTGCCGTCCTTGAGGAAGCCAATGACTCCCCCGGCGACGCTTCCATTGGGATAGACCCGCTTGCTGACGCCTTCCGACACCACACCAGGGATGTGCAGTTGGGATATCCGGTCTTCGACGTCCGGCTTCACTTCCTTGGCCACTATGTTGTACTTCTTCACGCCGGTCACGGCCTGCGTGACCTGCCCGACGTCCATCCCCAGCGCACTGGCAAGCTCTGATATCCCCTGGGACCTGGAGATCGTGTCTATGGCCTGGGTCTGGGAGTTGAAACGGGGAAACTGATCAGTGTTTGTGTTGACCGTCTGGTCCACCACAATGTTGTAACGGATCACGCTGCTGGCGAGCACCGTGCCGTTCGAGTCAAGGATCTTGCCGCGTTCGGCAGGCAGGATGGTGGTTGTCAGCCGGTTGTTGTAGGCAGCCTCGGCCAGGCCTCCGACGTCAAGCCCTTGCACCAGGAACAACTTGCCCCCTACCACCAACAGCAGCGCCAACATGATCGCGAGGCCGATGCGCAGGCGCTTCTTCGCCGCCGGCGTTCTCTTGTTCTTCGATTTGCCGGTTTTCTGCACCACGTCGATTCCTTGCTGCTTGCCTTGCTGTTTACCCTGAAATCAGGTCGGCTGAACGCTACTGCCCCGGTACCTTCTGCTGTGGAGCGGGGACCGAACCACCATGGAGATCCACAACCGGCGCCTTGGGTGCCGCCGGAACCGCGGGCGCTTGCGGTTTAGCCGGTGTGGAGTCGGCGGTCCCGTTGGGTTTGCGGCTGTCCAGCGAATCATTCTTGGCAGGGGCAGGAGGTACGACGCTCGACTGGCCTGCAACCGCAGGAGCAGCAATGACGGCACCGGGATTCTGTCCCTTGGTTGCCGGCGTGGCTTTTCCTGTGACCGTCAGGTTGTCCAGGTCGATCTGGCCCGTGGCAGTGGAAGCTACCATTCCCAATTCTGCGGCCTTGGCGGCCAGATTCTGGGGAGCTTGGTAGTTCTGGACCTGCTGTGTCAGATCCTGGTTCTGCTTGTTCAGGGATGCAGCGTCGTTCCTGAGCTTGACGAGGTCGTACTGGGCCGTGGAAACGGAGATGTTGAGGACCAGGACAGTCAACAAGGCGGCTGCCAGCACGCCGAAGCAGAAGACGACGAACGGAGTCCGTCGTCTTCCTGGAACACTCTGCACGAGCGAGAGCGGCGTCCGCGCCTTGCGGGGCGCGTCGCGCTCCGGTCCCCGGGCGGGCAGGGCACGCGCGGTGTTGCCCACTGTGGTCGGCAGGATCTTCGCGGCAGCGGTGCTCATGCTGTTCTCCTCGCTTTGATGCGTTCCACGGCCCGCAGGCGGACAGATGCCGCACGCGGGTTTTCGGCGATTTCTTCGGGTGTCGGCACTTCCGTGCCTTTGGTCAAGGTCTTGAATTCCGGCTTGTGTTCCTCCAGCTCCACCGGGAAGCCGAGCGGCGCCGATGACTTGGAGCGGGACTGGAAGACGGACTTGACGATTTTGTCTTCGAGGGAGTGGTACGACATCACCACTACCCGTCCCCCCATTGCCGAGGCCGAGAGAGCGGCAGGCACTGCCCTCTCAAGGACGTCGAGTTCCTCGTTGACTTCAATCCGCAAGGCCTGGAAAGTCCGCTTTGCCGGATGCCCGCCGGACTTTGCAGCCGCCGCAGGAACAACGCCGCGGATCTGCTCGACGAGTTCACCGGTGGTGGCAAACGGCTTGGCGGCCCTCGCCGTGACGATGCGGTTTGCGATCCTGCCGGCAAACTTCTCTTCGCCCCACTTGCGGATAATCCGCACCAGGTCTTCTTCGGAATAGTTGTTGACTACGTCAGCGGCAGTCTGGCCGCGGCTGGTGTCCATCCGCATGTCCAGTGGAGCGTCGTAGGAGTAGGCAAAACCGCGCTCCCGCTCGTCCAGTTGAAGGGAAGACACGCCCAGGTCCATGAGGATCCCGTGCACCTCGGGGATACCAAGGTCCGCGAGGACATCTTCTATCTCGTCATAGACGGCATGTACGAGGTCCGTGCGGGCAGAGAACGGTTGCAGGCGCGCTCCGGCGAGGGCGAGTGCCTCTTCATCCCGGTCTATCCCGACAAGGTGCAGATCGGGGAACCGTTGCAGCATCGCTTCGGAGTGGCCGCCCATTCCCAACGTGGCGTCGATGACGACGGGGGTTTCGCCACGGCTGCGGGCCGCCTCAAAACCTGGTGCCAACAAATTGATGCACCGGTCCTTCAGGACCGGTACATGTCGCTCCGAGGTTGGTTTTGGCGCGTCTTGCTCCTCCATGCGGCCTCCTCAGAGCTGATTGTTCGTCGGTCAGTCGGGCGGGTCGCTTCTTGAGCCGGATCCCCATCCGCGCCTATCGCAGCGTCTGCCTGGCTCCGGGGAAGGTGAGCCAGGAAAACAATGTGATGGGCGGCTGGAGATCCCGTCCAAGAAGCATTGATGCTTCCTGTCCCGGTTTCTAAATGAACCCGGGAAGGTTGTCGTCGTCGGTCTCCGAGAAGGCGGCTTCCTTCTCGGCCAGGTACTCATCCCAAGCCTGGGCATCCCAGATCTCAGCACGGGTTCCGGCGCCGATGACCGCCAATTCCCGCTCAAGACCTGCGTAGCTCCGGAGCGCCGGCGGAATCGTCACGCGCCCCTGCTTGTCAGGTACCTCGTCAGAGGCTCCGGACAGGAAAACCCGGATGTAGTCACGTGACTGCTTGGAGGAAATGGGGGCCTCCCGCATGGACTCGTGAATACGTTCGAATTCCCGCTGGCTGAAGACGTAGATGCAACGCTCCTGGCCCCTTGTGAGCACCAAGCCGTCAGCAAGTTCCTCGCGGAACTTGGCGGGAAGGATGATCCGGCCCTTTTCGTCCAGACGGGGAGAATGCGTGCCAAGAAACACTGGCCCACCGCCCCCATCCGTAAAGGTGCCCGTACCTGCCCCACGCCGCCACTACCCTCTTACTCGCTCCACTTTACTCCACAAGCCCCCACAGTCAACGCAATCCGGCGTGTTTCCGCCCCACTTTCGAATGCGGCAGCCTGAAAACACGTGGATCTCAAGGGTGGTTGGCGGTGGAGGAGACTTTGCGGCGGCGCTGCGGGGATGCGCACGACGGCGGCCCTGAGTCGTGCCCGCAGGCTCGCGAGGTGCGGCGAACGTGGCGTTAAATGCGAAAAGACCCGATATTCGGGTCTTTTCGCAATCAGGCCAGAGCCGGGTGGTGCAATGTGGAGGACTCGGCATCCACGTGGAGGACGAGCCCCTCAATGGAGCGCTCAGCTACTCCTCGCCGCGGCGACGCTCGTCCCAGCGTTCCTCGAGGTTGCTCATGAATGAGTTCCTTGCCTTGCCCGGCTTGGCGCTCTTCGACTTGCCGCCGACTGCCCTTCTCAGGGTGGCGAAGTAAACGCCGGCGCCCATGACGATGAAGCCCAGCACGCCAAGGAAGATGTTCTGCAAGGACACACCTACCAACAACAAGAGAATCCCGGCGATAGTGCCTAGAACGCCAATAACGATGTGCCTGGTCGACCATGAGCGAATGGGGTCAGAGCCCATTGAATTGGCAAACTTTGGATCGTCCTCATGCAGTTGCTTCTCGAGTTGCTCGAGGAGCTTCTGTTCGTGCTCCGAGAGGGGCATCGCGACCTCCTTTAGTCGGCCAGCGTCTGGATACGCCGCGGCCGTTGCCTCTTGTTCCTTGAACGGACGAACCCAAAAAAGGGTTCCCGAAGACCGTGTCTTGTGAACACGGTCTCACGGAACAGACGCAACATGGCAATTTATCCAGACGGTCTAAATCTGTGTATCTCTAGGATAGTTTGTTGGCCGCTGTTCTGAAAGACACTCCGGAGGCGCGCGAGCGCACTTCGACGCCTAGGGAGAGCCCTGCCCATCGGGCTCCGCATGCGGCTCCAGAAGCGTTGCCGGAAGGACAGTCTTGCTGCCGAATCGCTCGGTGACTCGGTCAAGCGCCTGCTCGGCGGCCCGCCAGTTGTCGTCCCTGCGATCCAGGCTTAACTGCAGCGAGGCATGCTCGGCCGGCTCAAGCTGCTCGGCGCGGACTCCCACAAGCCGCACGCTCATCGGCCGCTCCCCCAAGGACGCCAGCAACTGGCTCGCCACCTGATAGATCAGCTGGGCGCTGTCCACCGGCGTATGCATTGTCTTGCTGCGGCTGATTGTCGAAAAATCCGCATAGCGCAGCTTCAGCGCGATGGTCCGGGCTACCATTCCGGCTGTCCGCAGCCGTGAAGCGGTTCGGTGGGAGAGCCTCAGCAACTCGCGGTGCAGGAGCGCGTCATCCGGAGTGTCAACTGCGAACGTTTCCTCGGAGCCAATGCTCTTTTCGAGGCGGGTAGGCGTGACCGGCCGCGGATCCAGGCCCAGCGACAATCGGTGGACGTGCTCGCCCGAAGCTCCAAGGACCTTTTTCAAGGAAGAAAGCGGAGTGGCCGCAACATCAGCGACGGTACGGATCCCCAGCCTGGCGAGGACATCGGCGGTCTTGGCCCCGACTCCCCACAAGGCGTTCACGGGCAGGCTGTGCAAGTAGGCTACGGTCTGCCCCGCCTCAATCAGGAGCAGTCCGTCGGGTTTGCAGCGTGTAGAAGCTATTTTGGCAACGAACTTGTTGGCGGCTATCCCCACGGACGCAGTGATTCCCAGCTCGGACGCAACGCGGCTCCGGATCAAATGGCCGATCTGGAGAGGCGGACCAAGCCTCCTGATCGCGCCGCCGACGTCCAGGAAAGCCTCGTCGACGCTCAACGGCTCCACGAGGTCCGTTATCGATTCGAATATTCCCATCAGCTGCCGGGACACCTCGTAATAAAGGGTGTGGCGGGGCTCGATGATGATCGCGTTGGGGCACATCCGCATGGCGTTGGCCATGGGCATGGCAGACTTCACGCCCAACGCGCGCGCTTCGTAGGATGCGGACAGCACAACTGAGCGATCCACCGGAAACCCCACAATGACGGGCTTCCCCTTGAGTTCAGGCCGCGTGCGCAGTTCCACGGAGACAAAGAAGGCATCCATGTCTACGTGGAGGATGCTGGTTCGCCTCAGTTCCCGCAGGGCAGCGGGATCCGGGGCGAATTCTTGTCCGGGGCCCCGCCCGTTGTCCTCTGCTTGTGGTCTCACAAGGAAATCCTATGCCGCGGCACTGGTTACGGGAGGCCGCATCCGGCGTCCTAAACTGGAGGCAGCATCCGGCGTCGTCCCCAGGAGGAAATCCCTGTGAAGCTCTTTGGAAAGCCTCAACCCGTCAGCCTGGCCCTGTTGGCCACGGGCGTCGCGTTGACCATCTCGGCTTGCGGGTCGTCCCCTGCAAGCACGGCATCCCAAGGCGCGGGGCCAACATCGTCGTCCGGGGCGGTCACTGCCTCGGCGAGTCCGGCGCCGGCTGCCACTTCCACGGGGGCCGCAGGAGCTTCGGCGGCGGTCGGCGCCCTGGTTCCGGGATTCCCGCAGCAATTGATTCCGTTGATGCCCAAGGCAGCGGTGGAATCCAGCAGTTTCGACAAGAACTCCTCCCCGGCGTCGGTGGCCCTGGTCGGCACCATTGCGTCTCCGGTCGACGCAGTCGTGGCCTTTTATACTTCCGCGCTCACGGCGCAGGGCTTTAAGGAAGTTCCCGGAAACACCGTGGGAAGTATCAAATCAAAGGATTTCCTCCGTGGCGACAATGAAACGGTGAATATCTCAGTGGTGGAAACGGCAGGCAAATCCACGTTCACCATCGGTGCCAACGTGGCCGCCGGGTCAATCAAGTGACCGCGGATAGCCTCGGTTCGGAACAGAGCCGTTTTGTGGCCGATGTCGCCGCCAAACTTAGCGGCTTCCTTGGGGCGCAACAAGAAACCATGGCCACCATCTCTCCCGATGTCGCTCCCCTCATGGGCTCAATCACGAGCCTTGTGACAGGCGGAAAACGGCTCCGGGCCTTGATGTGCTACTGGGGATGGAGAGGTGCCGGAGGTGAGTCCGCACATCCCGACATCATCACTGCGGGCTGCGCTTTGGAACTTTTTCAGGCTGCAGCCCTGATTCACGATGACATCATCGACCGCTCTGATACGCGGCGCGGCGGTCCCAGCGTCCACAAGAGGTTCAGCCAGCTCCATGAGGGCGAAGGATGGGCCCTCGACAGCGAGCGCTTCGGGCACGCGGCCGCCATCCTGACCGGAGACCTGTGCCTGTCCTTCAGTGAAGAGGCGTTCACGGAGATTGGTGGCAGGGCCGCCTCCGGCACCCGTGCGCGGCGGATCTTCAACCTGATGCGCGCCGAAGTCATGGCCGGTCAATACCTGGACATCCTGGAGGAAGTCGCAGGTCCGGTGCGGGACCGCGCAGGTGCCGTCCACCGCGCCCAGTCCATCATCCGTTTCAAATCGGCGAAGTACTCGACTGAACACCCCTTGGCTCTTGGGGGCGCATTGGCTGGGGGCAGCGAAGAGCTTCTGCGAGGCTATTCCGCCTTCGCGTTGCCGCTTGGTGAAGCATTCCAGCTACGCGACGACGTCCTGGGAGTGTTCGGAGACCCCGGGACTACAGGAAAGCCCGCGGGGGATGACCTCCGCGAGGGCAAGCGCACCGTGCTGGTGGGCTTCGCGATCAACCAGGCCGGAGCTGCTGATTCGAGCTACATCGATACCATGCTCGGAAGGCAGGACCTTGGTGAGGCCGAGGTTGCCGAGATCAGGCGGATCATCGTGGATTGCGGCGCCCTCGAAGCCACGGAATCAATGATCGAGGAGCTCAGTAACGAGGCTTTCGAGGCCCTGGATCGCCTCCCCCTGGCCGAACTTCCGCTTACCGCACTCAGGCAGTTGGCCGAAGCCGCAGTCAGCCGGGCAGCGTGAACCCCCCCCCCCCCCCCCCCCCACCACTGTATTTAAGGCAGGAGTCCCTCACCAGGCAAGCGATTGAGCCCTGCGTCGGATTTCAGTCTTGCGCCCTTCACGCAGCGCGTCGACTGGGCGGCCACGCAGTGACTCATCCGGAGTGAAAAGCCACGCAATGAGCTCCTCATCCGTGTACCCGGCATCGCCGAGCACTGCAATGGTGCCCTTCAGGCTATCCACCACATGACCGTCCTGGATAAAGAGGGCAGGAATCGAACGGATGTTGCGTTCGCCCACTCTCACAGCCACCACTGCACGCTCATCCAGAAGACCGTGGACCTTGGTGATTGAAACGTTCAGCAGCTCTGCCACATCGGGCAGCGGCAGCCAATCGGAAACGAGGCTTTCTACATTACTCACGGATCAAGATTGCCACGCCCGCGCGCTTTGCGCCTAGCCAGACGGACGGTAGGGGCGGAATTTGTGTCCCCGAATTGCCCGGGAATCGAATGCGCCGGGATTTCTTGTGCGGAATCGAAAAATGTGAGAGATTCACATTGATCACATTTGCATCACTACTCACTTTAGTAACACTGGCAACAGCGGCATTCCCGACGTCCGCTGCTGAGATGAGGATTGCTCCCATGACGACGCCCCGCTCGCCCAAGAAGACAACGAGCATGCCCGTAATTGCGGCCACCACAGCGGCTCTGCCCGCCGTCATGCTCTCTTCATTGGCGCTCGCCCAACCGGCAACCGCGCTTCCAGCAGTACAGACCCAGAAGATCCCTGCATCACTTGCCGCTGCCATGCGGGCCCAGGCCTCGGCCGTGTCTGCAAACGTCATTCCCGCGTCCGCGGTTGCCGCGACCATTCCGGCTGCCCTGCAGCCTATGGCACCTGCGGTCCCGGCCACCTACACCATCGTCCGGGGCGATACCATCAGCGGCATCGCGGCCCGCTACGGGCTGAACACCAACACCGTACTGAAGCTCAACGGGCTCTCGGGCAACACCATCATCTACCCGGGACAGCAGATCAAGTTGACCGGTTCTGCAAGCGCCCCAAGTGCGCCTGCACCCGCGCCGGCACCCGCAGCAAGCCCGGCAACCACCCCGGCGCCGTCGTCGGCTTCCAGCTACACAGTCGTCCCCGGGGATACTCTGAGCGGCATTGCCGCCCGCCACGGTGTGGCGCTGTCCGACGTCTTCAGCTGGAACGGCCTTAACGGCCGGTCCATCATCTATCCGGGACAGAAAATCAAGGTCGGCCCGGGAACGAACGCACCGGCCCCTTCAGCACCGGCACCAGCGGCCCCTGCGCCGGCGGCACCAGCACTTGCCGGCACCGGCTCGTACACCATCAAGTCGGGTGACACTTTGGGCGGCATCGCGTCGCGCGTTGGCGTCTCCCTCTCATCGCTGTTGTCGGCCAACAAGCTGTCCATGAGCACCATCATCTACCCGGGGCAGAAGCTCGCCATCCCGGGCGCTCCTGCAGCCCCGGCTCCGGCTCCCGTCAGCACTCCCCTGGTTCCGAGCACATTCCTCGGCTACACCTACCCGGATGCGGTAGTCAGTTCCGCCAACGCGAACAAGGCCCTGCTCAATGCTTCCCCCGTTCCCAGCGTCGCCCAGATGAAGGGGATCGTGGCCGATACCGCTCGTCGGATGGGCGTGGACCCGTCATTGGCCCTGGCATTCGCCTACCAGGAATCCGGTTTCAACCAGCGTGCAGTCTCTCCGGCCAACGCCATCGGCACGATGCAGGTGATTCCGTCCTCGGGAGAATGGGCTTCCCAACTGGTGGGACGCAAGCTCAACATCCTGGACCCGTATGACAATGTGACCGCCGGCGTCGCCATCATCCGGGCCCTCGTCAACACCAGCAAAGACTTGAACACGGCCATCGCAGGCTACTACCAGGGCCAGTACTCGGTGAGCAAGCACGGCATGTACGACGACACGAAGGCCTACGTCGCCTCGATCTTGGCCCTGAAGAAGAGCTTCAGCTAAATCAAGCCGCTCAACACGGGCCCGGATCGCATGGCGATTCGGGCCCGAGTTTTTGCTCAACTAGGATCGTAGGGTGCAGGAACAAGTTTCGGACCATCTCCTTGGATCCCTCGTGGACGGGCGCTACCTGGTGCGATCGCGCCTTGCAGGCGGCGGAATGTCAACCGTCTATCTCGCCACCGACGAGCGGCTCGACCGCGACGTGGCGCTCAAAGTGCTGCATCCGCACTTGGCCAATGACCAAAATTTCCTCGACCGCTTGCAGCGTGAGGCCCGGGCCGCGGCCAGCCTTTCCCACCCGCATGTCGTTGGAGTCCTCGACCAGGGACAAGACGGCCACATTGCGTACATCGTCATGGAGTACATCAAGGGCCACACTCTGCGCGACGTCCTCAACGAGAAGGCCGCGCTTCCGCCCCGGCTGGCCTTTGCACTGATCGACCCCGTCATCGAAGGGCTCGCAGCCGCCCATGCGGCAGGGCTGATTCACCGCGACGTAAAACCGGAGAACGTCCTGATCGCCGACGACGGCCGCATCAAGGTGGGCGATTTCGGCCTGGCCCGGGCGGTCACTGCGACAACCAGCACCGGTGCCCTGATCGGCACGGTCGCATATTTGGCTCCCGAACTGGTCCTCGGGAAGCCCGCCGACGCCCGGAGCGACATCTATTCGACCGGCATCATGCTTTACGAGATGCTGACCGGCGGGCAACCCTATGCGGGCGAGGTTCCCATCCAGGTCGCCTACCAGCACGTCAACGCGGCCGTAGCTCCGCCGTCGCTCGCTGTGCCCGGACTTGCCGCGGACGTGGACGAACTCGTCCAGTGGTGCACCGCGAAGGAACCCGAAGAGCGTCCTGTGGACGGTTCTGCACTTTTGTCGGAACTTCGGCATATCCGCACAACCTTGAGCGACGCTCAACTGGACATCGACCCGCCCGCCGCCAAGGCTGCGGGGCCGGAAGGGCAACAAGAAGCGGCCGGGGCCACCGCGGTAGTCGTCCCTTTCCCTGCTGGACGCACGGAGCCCCTGGAGCGCATCGGACGCCCGACGGAGATCATCTCGAACCAGCGCAATCCAACCACAGTGCTTCCACCGGCGGGATTCTCCGCCGGCGCCGCGGCTTTCGACATCCAGGTGCCACCGGACCGGGAACCCCTGGATCCGGCGGAAGCCCCGCCCAGCAAACGCGACATCAAGCGCATGGAGCGCCAGGAAGAAAAGGACCGCGCCCGGGCGGCGGCTACGCCGTCGCGCTCTTTGCGGGAAGGCAATCCACGCCGTCGGGCAGTGATCTGGACCATTGTGGTCATTGTGCTGGCGATCCTGGCCACAGCGGCGGGCTGGTTCTTCGGCATGGGACCCGGCTCGCCCGGAACCATACCGGACACCAAGAACAAGACGGTTGCGGAGGCACAGCAACTGTTGAGAACCGCAGGATTCCAATCCGAGCCGAAAGACGTGTACGACGACGAAGTCACGGCGGGGTTGGCAGTTGGAACAGAGCCCGCATCCGGCCAGGTAGTCCGGAAGTTCCAAGCGGTGTCGCTCTTCGTCTCGAAGGGTCCGCAGTTGTTTCCGCTTGCCGCGATGACCGGCCTGACACTCGACCAGGCAAAAAATGCCCTTGGCGTGGCCGGGATGGCCCTCGGCAAAGTCACCGAACAGTATGACGACAAAGTGCCTTCGGGCACGGTCATCTCCCAGTCCCCGGCCCAGGACACCGCAGTCCGTCACGGCACTCCGGTGGCATTGGTGGTTTCCAAGGGACCGCAGCCCCTCCCCGTACCGGATGTCCGGGGCATGACCCAGCAAGCCGCCGTCAAAGCGATCAGCGATGCCGGATTGACCGCCAAAATTGCGCCGGAACCCGTCAACGACAAGAAGGTCCCCGCGGGAGCCGTTGTCAGCCAGACTCCTGCCAACGGCACCCTGGTCCGCGGCGACTCCGTCACCTTGACCCTGTCCAAGGGGCCGAAGATGGTGCACGTCCCGAACTTCATCGGCAAGCAGGCCGATGCCGCACGCAAAGCCTTGGAGTCGCTCGGATTCGAGGTCAAGATCAACAACATCCTGGGTGGCTTCTTCGGCACTGTCCGGGACCAGAACCCCGTGGACAGCGATGCGCCGGAGGGCTCCGTCGTCACACTGACCGTCGTGTAGGACGTGCCCATACAGGAAAGGCGATCCGGAACATCCCGGATCGCCTTTCCTGTATGCCAGCTTGCTGCTGGACTGCCCTTGGTGGGCGTTACCGCTTGGTGAGGGCTCCAGCCACCAGGAATGCCATCTCGAGGGATTGCATGTGGTTCAGGCGGGGATCGCACACGGACTCGTAGCGGTCCAGGAAGGCGTCCTGGTCAATGGGATCGGCGCCGCCGAGGCATTCCGCTACGTCGTCGCCGGTCATCTCCATGTGCAGTCCACCGGGTACCGTGCCCAGGGCGTGGTGGACTTCGAAGAACCCGCGGACTTCGTCCACGACGTCGTCGAAGTTGCGGGTCTTGTACCCGTTGGGTGAGGTGACAGTGTTCCCGTGCATGGGGTCCGTGACCCAGAGGACCTGTGCGCCGGAGGCCGTGACCTTCTCGACGACGGCGGGCAGCTTCTCGCGGATGTTCTTCGAACCCATCCGGGTGATGAAGGTGAGGCGGCCGGGCTCGCGGTTCGGGTCCAGCTTGTCAATGAGCCGCAGCGCGTCGTCTCCGGAGGTGCCGGGACCAAGCTTGACGCCGATCGGATTGCGGACGCGGGACAGGAAGTCCACATGCGCATGGTCGAGCTCACGGGTGCGTTCACCGATCCAGAGGAAGTGCCCGGAAGTGTCGTAGGGAAGTCCCGTGCGGGAGTCGATGCGCGTCAGGGCACGCTCGTAGTCCAGCAGCAATGCCTCGTGGCTCGCGAAGAACTCCACGCGCTTGAGGGCTTCGAAATCGGCGCCGCAGGACGCCATGAACTTGATGGCGCGGTCGATGTCCCTCGCCAAGGACTCGTAGCGGGCATGGGCGGGGTTTTCGGTAAAGCCCTTGTTCCAGAGGTGCACCAGGCGAAGATCGGCGAAGCCGCCCTGCGTGAAGGCGCGGATGAGGTTCAGCGTGGAAGCCGAGGTGTGGTAGGCCTTCAGCATGCGGCTGGCGTCGTGGGCGCGGGACTCCGGGGTGAAATCGTAGCCGTTGACGATGTCGCCGCGGTACGCAGGCAAGGTCACGCCGTCGCGGGTTTCCTCGTTCGAGGACCGGGGCTTGGCGAACTGGCCGGCCATGCGGCCCATCTTGATGACGGGCATGGCCGCACCATAGGTGAGGACAACGGCCATCTGCAGGATGGTGCGGACCCGGGCACTGATCTTGTCGGCCGTGGCGTCTTCGAACGTCTCGGCGCAGTCGCCGCCCTGAAGCAGGAATGCCTTGCCCTGGGCTGCGGCGGCCAAACGCTCGCGCAAGATGTCGACTTCGCCCGCGAAGACCAGCGGGGGAAGTACGGAGAGTTCCTTGACGGAGGCGTCGAAGACGCCCCTGTCGGTCCAAGTAGGTTGCTGCGAGATAGGCAGCTGGCGCCAATCGTCCAAGCCGGGATAGTTTGCCGCGCCACTTTGCGCGGTGCTGGTCAGCGGGCTGCCCAGGGAACTGGTCAGGGGGCCGGTCACGGACGGTGCGGGGTTCGCGGATAGCTCAGTCACTCTCCAAGACTAGTTGCCTCGAGCGCTGTTCGGGGCACGGCTTCCGTAACCCTTATCCGCCGTCCGTCACACTTTCCCGGCTACTGTGCCGTCGCCGTCCTGCCCTGAACCGTTGCCGGGGAGGCGTCTGCCTTCTTCATCGGCGCCTGCTGGATTCGCTTCGCTTCCGCTAGCCGGCTCCGGAAGCTGCCCGGCCAGCCGTTGCTTGACGACGGCGGCGTATTCGTCAACGTATTCCTGCCCGGAGAGCCGCATGAGTTCGTACATGATTTCGTCGGTCACGGCGCGTTGAACGGAATGGTCTTCCTCTTGGCCGTAGTACCGGCTGAAGTCCAACGGCTGCCCGAAAATGATCCCGATCCGGCGGATGTTGGGCAAACGCTTGCCGATCGGCTGGACTTTTTCGGTGCCGATCATCGCGACGGGAACAACGGGCACGCGGGTTTGGAGCGCAAGTTTGGCGACCCCCACTTTGCCCCGGTAGAGCCTGGCATCGGGACTGCGGGTGCCCTCCGGGTAGATGCCCAGGAGGCCGCCGCCGGCCAGGACGTCCCTGCCGGCCTGCAAGGACAACTCGGACGCGGCCCCGCCCGAACGGTCCATCGGCAACTGGTTGGTGAGCCTGAAGAACGTGGCCGTAAGCCTGCCTTTGAGCCCGGTCCCCGTGAAGTACTCGGACTTGGCAAGGAAACTGACGCGCCGGGGCACCATCACCGGCATGAAGATCGAGTCTGAAAAGGACAAATGATTGGAAGCGAGAATCGCGGCGCCATCGTCGGGGACATTGTCGAGGCCCTTGACCCAGGGGCGGAACAGCAATTTGAGAAGCGGACCCAAAAAGATCCGCTTCATGACCCAATAGAACACGTTGGTTCCTCTCCGGGGCGGCGTCTGCAAGGCGTCCGGACGGTCCCGGCCCGCATTCAGAAGCCACCCTACTCCAGTGAGAAATGTCCCGAACAGTGACACGATGGACTCATCACGGAAAGCAGTGCCGCCAACAGAGTAGCCTCGGAGTCATCATGAACACTCTCCCCGATCCCTCGCCATACGCCAGCGACTTCACCGGTAGTGGACCCAGCATCGGTGTCGTGATGAGCCACGGCTTCACGGGCAGTCCGCACAGCATGCGCCCCTGGGCCGAGTACCTGGCGGCCGAAGGCTACGCCGTCCGACTCCCCCTCCTTCCGGGCCATGGGACCACGTGGCAGGACATGGCCACGCGGCACTGGCAGGAGTGGCACCATGCGGTGGATGCCGCGTATCTCGAGCTCCAGGCCGAGTGCGACTTCGTCTTCGCCGCCGGCCTGTCGATGGGAGGGACACTGGCCCTCCGGATCGCGGCTACGCGGCCCGTCGCCGGTACCGTCGTCGTCAATCCGGGACTGGTGATCGATGATCCCCGCGCCGCCATGGTCGGCATCCTGAAGCACGTCATGAAATCCACCCCGGCCATTGCCAACGACATCCTCAAACCGGGCATGGACGAGGGGGCATACCCCAGGACTCCGGTCGCCGCCGCCCATGAGTTGAAGAAGATGTACAAGGACACCATCACCCTGCTCCCCCGGATTTCCGCTCCGGTACGCATCTTCCGTTCCTCCGTGGACCACGTCGTTTCGGATCGCAGCATCAAGCAGTTGAAGGAGCGCGTCACAGCTTCGATGGAGTTCAGCACCTTGGAGAACAGCTACCACGTGGCCACGCTGGACAACGATGCCCTGGAGATATTCCGGGGCTCGGCCGAATTCATCAGGAAAACGATGGCAGGACTGACAAGCAGTTCCGCCCCTGCCGGCCAGTCCGGCATCGAGCTCCGGGATTCACCCCATGAATAGGCCAGGGCCTGACTCCCCCGACCAGAGCGCCAACAAAGACGACGACGCCGTCTGGCTCGATTTGGTGGCCCGGCTCGAGTCGATGCCTTCCTCGGCCCTGGACGAAGCGCCGACGGCGGAGGAGCCCGCCAGCGATTCCGGAACAGATGCGGGTACGGGTCCGGACGACGTTCCCGGCCGATCGTCGTCCCGTTCCTTCCAAGACTTCGATCCTCTTGGCTTGTCCAAAAGGGGCGCTGCCGAAGAATCCGCGAGCAGCGCGGAGCCCGGTCCACGCGACTACGACGTCGAGGATGAGAACGGCTTCGTCCCTGAGGACCCGCCGAGCCTGGCCGGCACCGAACCCCTGACCATGCTCGCCTGGCTCGGAGCCGTGGGCGGCCCGCTTGCCCTGCTCTTCACCGCGATGTTCTGGCGCTCGGCACCGCTCCTCGCCGTGATGGGCATCCTCGCGACCTTCCTGGCATCGGTCGTGTACCTCATCATGAAGCTGCCGCAGGAGAAAGACGAGAACGACGACGGCGCCCGCGTCTAAGCGGGCTGCCGCACTGCGCATCCCCTCGCGGCCGAGCCCGTACTAGCCGCGCGCCCTGCCGCTGACCCGGGACAGGTCGGCAGCGCCGATCATCCCCGCCCGCGGTCCCAGCGCGGCAAGCTTGATGGCGGCCGCGGGGCGGAAACCGCGGCCGGTGAGGTTCCGGGTGAATGCTGTCCGCGCAGGGCCGACAAGAAGCTCACCGGCGTCGCACAGCCCGCCGCCGATGACAAACGTTCCCGGGTCGAGCGCGGCCGCCAGGTTCGCCAGGCCAAGCCCGAGCCAGTGCCCCACTTCTTCCAAGAGCTCCCTCGAAGCGGAGTCCCCGGCTTTTGCCCGCTCGGTCACGGTAACGCCCGTGATGTTCTCGGCCGAGCCACCGGCAGCCTTGAGCAATTCGTAGGCGACCGGTGAATTCCGGAGGGCAAGCTCCCGGGCTTCCCTGCCGAGCGCGTTACCTGAGGCATATTGCTCCCAGCAGCCGCGGTTGCCGCATTCGCAGCGATGCCCGCCGGGAACCACGATCTGGTGGCCGAACTCCCCTGCCACGCCGAACCGCCCACGTTCCACCCGTCCGTCCATGACCATGGCACCACCGATGCCGGTGCCGAGCGTGATGCAGACGAGGCGGCTCTCCCCAAGACCGGCGCCGAAGCGCCATTCAGCCCAGGCAGCAGCATCGGCGTCGTTGGTGACAAGGACCGGGCGCCTCAGCAGGCTCTGCAGGTTTTCGCGCAGCGGCTCGTTGCGCCAGGCGAGATGCGGGCTGAACAGCACCGTGCCGCCGTCGAGATCCATCCAACCGGCGGCGCCGATCCCCACGGAGCCAATCCGGTGGCTTTTGCCCAGCTCCTGGACAAGCTCGACGATCACCTGCTCTACCGCGCGGGCGTCGTTGCCGGGCGTGGAGCGCCGCGCTTCCTCGACTACGTGGCCCGAGGGATCCACGACTCCCGCTGCCACCTTCGTGCCGCCGATGTCGATCCCGATCGCCAGCCCCCTGCGGCCAAGATGGGAACGGCGCGCGGCCCATGGCACCGATTCCCAACGCGGGCCTCCGTGCGTGGAGCCGGGGCGCCGGCCGGTTGCAGTTGAACCGGACCAGGAAATCTTCCGAACTCTTGCCGGGGACTGGTCGTTGGATGAATTCAGGGGCATGTCGCCATCCTATTCCGAGTGCCGCATATGTACTGACATGGACACTGTGTGGACGGAGTGTCCGCACGCCCGCATTGGAGGAATCCCCCGCTTCACGTAAAGTTACTCATCAGTAACTTGAGTAAGGTGAATTGCGACACACCCATTACTTGGCCGTATAGAGTTAGAGCAGCCCCGCAATGGTCTGTTGATATCGAAGGAGCTATCGTGCGTGAATTCAGTGTTCCGCCCCTGGTGAATGTTGCCCCCGAAACCAACATTACGGACCTCGTGGTTCGTCAGGCCGCCAAGCCATTCAATCCGGCACTGTTTGCCAAGCTCAACAGCGCCGGCCAATGGCAGGACATCCGGGCAACGGACTTCCTCAAGGACGTGTCGGCCCTGGCCAAAGGCCTGATCGCCAACGGCGTCAGTGTGGGCGACCGCGTAGGCATCATGTCAAGGACCCGTTACGAATGGTCCCTCGTGGACTTCGCCGTTTGGTTCGCTGGCGGTATTTCCGTGCCGATCTATGAAACATCGTCGCCGTCGCAAGTGGCCTGGAACCTCGGCGACTCCGGCGCTGTTGCCGCATTCGCCGAGTCCGCACACCACGAGGACGTCATCCGCCAGGCCGTCACGGCTGAAGGCCTCGGCTCAGTCGCCCATGTCTGGCAGCTTGAAGGCGGCGGCCTTGATGCCCTGCGCAACTCCGGCAGCGGTGTCAGCGACGAGGAACTCGAGGCCCGGCGCAGCAGCGCCGTGCTTGCCGACGTCGCAACGATCATCTACACCTCCGGCACCACGGGCCGCCCCAAGGGTTGCGAACTCACGCACGGCAACTTCGTGGAACTCTCGGAGAACGCCCTGGCTTCCCTTGGCGACGTCGTCAACGAGAACGCCAAGACCATCATGTTCCTCCCACTGGCCCACGTCTTTGCCCGTTTCATCTCGGTCCTGGCAGTCGCCGCCGGTGCCCAGGTGGCACACACACCGGATATCAAGAACCTGTTGGCGGACCTGCAGAGCTTCCAGCCGTCCTTCATACTTGCTGTTCCCCGTGTCTTCGAGAAGGTCTTCAACTCGGCCCTCACCAAGGCCGAGGACGGCGGCAAGGGGGCCATTTTCCACAAGGCAGTGGACACAGCGATCGCCTACTCCAGGGCGCAGCAATCCGGATCCGTCGGCTTGGTGCTGAGGCTCAAGCACGCAGTCTTCGACCGTTTGGTGTACGGGAAGCTTCGCGCTGCGATGGGTGGCCACGTCAGCCACGCCGTCTCCGGCGGCGGCCCGCTCGGCGAACGGCTGGGCCATTTCTTCCACGGTATCGGCTTGCAGATCCTGGAAGGTTACGGCCTGACAGAGACCACGGCACCCATTTCAGTCAACACCCCGTCCCTGATCAAGATCGGCACGGTGGGAGCCCCGCTCCCCGGCAATGCGGTCAAGATCGCCGACGACGGCGAAATCCTCGCCAAGGGCGTGTGCGTCATGAAGGGCTACTTCATGCGGGATGACCTCGCCGCGGAAACCTTCGTGGACGGGTGGTTCCGCACGGGCGACATCGGCGAACTCGATGAGCAGGGTTTCCTGAAGATCACGGGGCGCAAGAAGGAAATCATCGTCACGGCCAGCGGCAAGAACGTCGTACCGGCCCTTTTGGAAGACCAGATCCGCGCAGACGCCTTGGTGTCCCAGGTCCTTGTCATCGGCGACAACCGGCCCTTTATCGGCGCGCTGGTCACCCTCGACGAGGAAGCGCTGCCGGGCTGGCTGGAGCGCCACGGCCTTCCCGCGTCCACTACGACGACGGCTGCCGCGGACAACGCCCTCGTCCGGGCAGCCGTCCAGGAACTGATCAGCCACGCCAACCAGTCCGTCTCGCATGCGGAAGCGATCAAGTCGTTCCGGATCGTGCCGTCCGACTTCACCGAGGCCTCAGGCCACCTCACGCCGTCGTTGAAGGTCAAGCGCGCCCAGGTTATGAAGGACTTCGACGCCGTGATCGAGGAAATGTACTCGGCACCCAAGGCGTCCTGACGCACCGCGCCCCGACGCATCAGTCAAAAGAAGGAAGGTCCCGGGCTTTTGAGCCCGGGACCTTCCTTCTTGGGTGCTCCGCGGAGGAGCGGGCCGCTACTCGACCACGATCAACAGATCGCCGCCCTGGACCTGCTCCACGTTGTTGATGGCGAGGCGCGAGACCGTGCCTGCCACCGGCGTCGTGATGGATGCCTCCATCTTCATCGCCTCAATGGTCGCGACAGTGTCACCCGCCTTGACGGCGTCGCCTGCTTTGACGGTCAAGGTCACAGCGCCGGCGAACGGCGCCGCGACCTGGCCGGGCTGGGACGCATCTGCTTTCTCCGCAGCCTTCACGTTGCTGACGACCGACTTGTCGCGAACCACCACGGGACGGGACTGGCCGTTGAGCTTGCACATGACGGTGCGCATGCCCTTTTCGTCGGGCTCCGAGACTGCTTCCAAGGAGGCGATGAGGCGCACGCCCTTTTCGAGCTCCATGACGTGTTCGGCACCGAGCTGGAGACCGTAGAGGTAGTCGCGGGTATCAAGCACGGACAGATTGCCGTAAGTGTCCACGCTCTTGAGGTAGTCCTTGGTGGGACCTGCGAACAGCAGCCGGTTCAGCGTCCTCTGGCGCGACTTGGAATCGCCCTTGAGCGCCGCGCTGTCCTCGGCACTGAGTTCGACGTCGCGGACCTTGATGCTGCGGCCCTGGAGCGCCTTGGTGCGGAACGGCTCCGGCCATCCTCCAGGAGGATCTCCCAGTTCACCCGACAGGAAGCCGATGACGGAGTCCGGGATGTCGTAGTTCTGCGGGTTCTCGTTGAAGTCCGCGGGATCTGCGTGGATTCCCACGAGGTGCAGCGCGAGATCGCCCACCACCTTGGAGGACGGCGTCACCTTGACCAAGCGTCCCAAGATACGGTCCGCGGCGGTGTACATGTCCTCAATGGCTTCGAAACGCTCGCCCAGGCCCAGCGCGATGGCTTGCTGGCGCAGGTTGGACAACTGGCCACCCGGGATTTCGTGCTGGTAGACCCGGCCTGTGGGACCGGGAAGCCCGGACTCGAACGGCGCGTAGACCCGGCGGACAGCTTCCCAGTAGGGCTCCAGGGAGCTGACGCTGGCCAGGCTGAGCCCGGTGTCGCGCGGGGTGTGTGCCAAGGCCGCCACAAGGGCCGACGCCGACGGTTGGCTCGTCGTGCCAGCCAGGGATGCTGACGCGACGTCGACCGCGTCCACGCCGGCTTCCACGGCTGCCAGCAGGGTGGCCAGCTGGCCACCTGCGGTGTCGTGGGTGTGCAGGTGGACCGGTAGGTCGAAACGTTCACGCAAGGCGCTGACAAGCTTGGCTGCGGCGGCGGGGCGAAGCAGGCCGGCCATGTCCTTGATGGCGAGGATGTGCGCACCGGCGTCGACGATCTTCTGGGCGAGGTCCAGGTAGTAGTCGAGGGTGTACAGGTTCTCGTTCGGGTCGAGGAGATCGCCGGTGTAACAGAGTGCCACCTCGGCTACCGCAGTGCCGGTGGCCCGAACCGCGCGGATGGCCGGGGCCATCTGGTTGACGTCGTTGAGGGCGTCGAAGATGCGGAAGATGTCGATGCCCGTTGCCGCGGCCTCGTTGACGAATGCCTCGGTGACTTCCTCCGGGTAGGGCGTGTACCCAACCGTGTTACGGCCACGGAGCAGCATCTGCAGGCAGACATTGGGCAGCGCCTTGCGCAGGGCGGCCAGACGGTCCCAAGGATCCTCGCCGAGGAAGCGCAGGGCGACGTCGTAGGTTGCACCGCCCCAGGCTTCGACCGACAGCAGCTCGGGCAGCAGCGCCGAGACCGCAGGGCCGGCCGCGACGAGGTCGCGGGTACGGACGCGGGTGGCAAGCAGCGACTGGTGGGCATCACGGAAGGTGGTGTCCGTGACGGCCACGGCCTGCTGCTCGCGCAGCGCCTTCGCAAAGCCCTCAGGTCCCAACTCCTGCAGCTTCTGGCGCGAGCCGGCCGGAGCTACGGTCCCTGCAACCGCCGGGAGCTTGGCTGCGGGGTCCGAGTGGACTTTGAGTTCGCCGTTGGGCTTGTTGACCGTCACATCGGCCAACCAGGTCAGGAGTTTGGTGCCGCGGTCCGCGGAGACGTGGGACTTCAGCAGTTCCGGGCGCTTGTCGATGAAGTCGGTCGCCACGTTGCCGGCAATGAAGTCGGGATCGGCAAGGACTGCCTGGAGGAAGGGGATGTTGGTGGACACACCACGGATCCGGAACTCAGCCAGACCGCGCCGGGCGCGGGCCACTGCAGCCGGGTAGTCGCGTCCGCGACAGGTCAGCTTGACCAGCATGGAGTCGAAGTGGGGGCTGATCTCGGCACCCGAGTAGACCGTGCCGCCGTCGAGACGGACACCGGCGCCACCCGCGGAACGGTAGCCGGTGATCCTTCCGACGTCGGGGCGGAAGCCGTTAGCGGGATCTTCCGTGGTGATGCGGCACTGCAGCGCGGCACCTTTGATAAATACCGACTCCTGGCTCAAGCCGAGGTCTGCGAGGGTCTCGCCCGAAGCGATGCGCATCTGCGCCTGGACGAGGTCCACGTCCGTGATTTCCTCGGTAACCGTGTGCTCAACCTGGATGCGTGGGTTCATCTCGATGAAGACGTGCTGGCCGGCGCGTTCGCCCTCGGTGTCCACCAGGAACTCGACCGTTCCGGCGTTGACGTAGTTCAGGGCCTTCGCGAAAGCCACGGCATCCCGGTAAAGGGCCTGGCGGATGGATTCGTCAAGGTTGGGGGCCGGAGCGATTTCCACCACTTTCTGGTGGCGGCGCTGCAGGGAGCAGTCGCGCTCGAAGAGGTGCATGACGTTACCCTCTGCATCGGCCAGGATCTGGACCTCGATGTGACGGGGACGCAGCACTGCCTGCTCCAGGAACATGGTGGGATCGCCGAAGGCAGCGTCCGCCTCGCGCATGGCCGACTGGAGTGCTTCCGGGAGGTCCTCGCGGGTCTCCACCCGGCGCATGCCACGGCCACCGCCACCGGCGACGGCCTTGGCGAAGATCGGGAATCCGATCTCGTCGGCCGCGGCGATGAGCTCGTCGACGTCGCGGGACGGGGCGCTGGACTTCAGGACCGGCACGCCGGCCTTGCGGGCGGCCTCAAGTGCGGCAACCTTGTTGCCGGCGAGTTCCAGCACCTCCGCCGGCGGGCCCACAAAAGTGATGCCTGCGTCTTGCGCTGCCCGGGCGAGGTCCGGGTTTTCGGACAGGAATCCGTAGCCCGGGTAGATTGCGTCTGCACCCGCTTCCTTGGCGACACGGACGATCTCGTCCACGTCAAGGTACGCGCGGACCGGATGACCCTCCTGGCCGATCAGATAAGCCTCATCAGCCTTCTGCCGGTGGATCGAATTGCGATCCTCATACGGGAAGACCGCTACGGTCTTGGCGCCGAGTTCGTAGCCAGCGCGGAAGGCCCTGATCGCGATTTCGCCGCGATTAGCCACCAGAATCTTGGAAAACATGCTTCTCCTGCATCATTGCGGGTGTAACGGTCGGTGGTCACAGTGTGTAAGACCTCCATACCCAAACACAAATCTTTGTGGTGACAGTCACACGGGAATTCGTCACGAGCAGTGTACCTTCGCGCACGATGCAGCTTCACGTGCTAATAAGCCAGCGAAGTAATAGTCCGTCAAAGCCGCTCCGGGCCGATAAGGCAGGAATCGGCGGCCACTCAACATATGATGTTGAAGGGCAGCGGCAGAGCCCCGGTTCCGGCAAGGCCGGAATATAAGCACCGCGACACGGCAACCGGCGTTAGGTTTTGGGTTTTCAAGTGCAAGTAGTCAGCATCAGCAGCCTCAAAGGCGGCGTGGGCAAGACATCCGTAACCACTGGGCTGGCCTCGGCCGCACTGGCCGCAGGCATCCCTACCCTTGTTGTGGACCTGGATCCCCACGCCGACGCCACCACGGCCCTCGGCGTCCAGGCCGGCGACCAGCTCGACATTGGCCGCATGCTGAAGAACCCCCGCAAGGCGAGGCTCTTGGACAACGTGGTCAGCAGCGGCTGGGTTGACCACCCCCGCGGCAATGGTGGAGGGACGGCCCTTGATGTCGCCGTCGGATCCGCCTACACCGGAATCTATGATCGGCCGGATCTTGGGCGCCGCGATCTCCGCCGCCTGACCGCGGTCCTTGCCACGGCCGAAAAGTACGAGCTGGTACTCGTAGACTGTCCACCTTCCCTCAACGGCCTCACCCGTATGGCCTGGAGCGCGAGTGACCGCGTGGTCCTCGTCGCCGAACCAGGGCTCTTCTCGGTAGCCGGCACGGAACGCACCATGCGCGCCATCCAACTTTTCCGCCAGGAGTTCGCTCCCCAACTGGCTCCTGCGGGCATTGTTGCCAACCGGGTCCGGCCCGCCTCGTCCGAGCACACGTTCCGGCTCGCTGAGATGGAGTCGATGTTCGGCGAGCTCTTGCTGGCACCGCATATTCCGGAGCAGGCTAATTGGCAGCAAATCCAGGGGGCCGCCCACGCTGTACACCACTGGCCTGGCGACTCTGCCAAGAACACTGCCAAGCTGTTTGACACGCTCCTGGAGAATATGTTCTCCTCCCACAACGGCACGCGGGAGCGCCGCAAGCGCTGACGGGGAATCTGCGGGGCACAAGGTACCCCTTCGAGAATCGCAATGAAGCCGCCTTCCGGTTGGAAGGCGGCTTCATCGGTCTTCAGCGGCAGCTCGCGGCGATCCCGACGGCGGTTCAGCCGGTGCGGCGCGCGGAGCGGCGCTTACTGAGTTCGTCGTCCGGAAAGGACTGTTCTACAGCGTGCTCGCTCGGGAGCGCGGCAAGGCTGCCCTCGACTTCGCGCCAAACGCGTCCGACTGCGATGCCGAATACGCCCTGGCCACCCTGTACCAGATCAATGACTTCGTCCGCGGAAGTACATTCATAGACACTCGCGCCATCGCTCATGAGCGTGATTTGCGCTAGGTCTTCCACTCCGCGTTCACGCAAATGCTCAACGGCCGTGCGGATCTGCTGGAGGGACACACCTGTGTCCAGGAGGCGCTTGACGACTTTGAGAACCAGGATGTCGCGGAAGCCATAAAGCCGCTGCGATCCGGAACCGGCTGCGCCCCGCACGGCGGGTTCAACAAGTCCTGTACGTGCCCAGTAGTCCAACTGGCGGTAGGTAATCCCTGCCGCCTTGCACGCGGTTGGACCACGGTAGCCGGCATCTTCGTCCAGGACCGGAAGGTCCTCGGTGAAAAGCAGACCCTGGGCACCGCTTGCGGGTACAGCAATGCCTGTCGAGGCCTGCTTTAGCTCGCCTGCTTCGCCTTTGGGACTCACGTGACCCTCCTTGTCAGAAGTTCCCTTGGGGATGGTGCATACGGGGGCAACACGAAAGGGGGAAATGCACTCGTGTAATTTCAACGCGTCCGCACCTTTCAGTGTGACCTGCGCGGGTCCTGTACGCAACGGGAACTTGATATCTTCGACGTTAGGCGTGCCGGGGCCTCAGGTCAAAGACGTCCGGACCATTTTCAGATCGTGTCGAATCTTTCACCCTCAACTTTAACCTTAGGCTGCCTTCAGCCTTCGAAATCCTCTGGCTCTACATCGTCCAGGAATTCCCGGAAGCGGCGAAGTTCCCGTTCCTCGTCAACTTCGGGACCCGGCTCGGTGTCTTCGCCTTCGTCGTGTTCAGTGATCCGGACGCCGGCTTCTTCCATCACGGCGTCTGCACACCAGATGCGGCATTTTGCCCGCAACGCAAGCGCCAGCGCATCGGAAGCGCGGGAACTCACCACAGTGCCGTCGTCGAACTGGAGCTGACCGTAGAAGATGTTGTCCTCGACCGCGACGATGTTCACGCTGATGATCGTGTGGCCGAGTGCTTCAACGACGTCGATCATCAAATCGTGGGTCATCGGCCGGGGCGGCACCACGCCTTGCTGGGCCAGGGCGATGGCGCTGGCTTCGGGTGTGCCGATCCAGATCGGAACGTGGCGTTCCCCGTGCATCTCACGCAGGAGGACCAAAGGCTGGTTTGAAGGCAGTTCAATCCGCACTCCAACGATCTCGACCTCAATCATCATGCGTCCATACGGGAGATACGGTCCTGCACCAAGGCTCGATGCAGGCTGAGGCAGAGTTCACTGATTTCCCGGGCGGCTTCCGCGGCCCTGGATTGCGATGCCGCGTCCTTGCGGGACGTCAAAGGCGCGACGACCCGCTCCACCAAGCCGAATTCGCGCTCGGCTGCCGCTTGGAACGGACGGAGGTGCCGCGGCTCAAGTCCGTGGCTTTCGAGCTGCACGCACGCGCGCGCCACTTGCAGGGCATGTTCGTCGAATTTGCCGTTGACATGGCTGATGAGCCCAAAACTAAGGAGGGACTGCAAGAGCGGGACGCTCGCCCCGGATTCCGTCCGCAGCTGTTCCTCGCTCAAGGCGCGTGCGCGGCCCTGCAGCTCGGCCGCAAGCTCGTCCGAGACAATCCGGGGGGAAACCGACACCCCCGGCGGGAGGTTTTCGGCACGCTCGCCACGATCGATCGCGTCCAGGTAATCCTTGATGACCTTGAGGGGCAGGTACTGGTCACGCTGGAGCGCCAGGACGAAACGCAGACGCTCCACGTCGCTTTCGGCGTATTGCCGATAGCCGGCGGGCGTGCGCTTCGGATTGATCAATCCCTTTTCCTCGAGAAAACGGATCTTAGACGCCGTCATGGTGGGAAAGTCGTCGCTGAGTTGAGCGAGGACCTCTCCGATGTTGAGGACCTGCGGTCCTCGCCGTTCCGGCTGGGGCAGTGCCACAGGCGTACCCGGAATCAGTCTTGGCCTGCTGCGCGGGCAGGGCTCAGGTAGTAGGTGAGGCGGAACTTACCGATCTGGACCTCGCTGCCGTTCTTGAGCAGGACGTTGTCCACCCGGTCTTGGTTGACGTAAGTGCCATTGAGGCTTCCGGTGTCCACCACTTCGAAGCCCTCGGGGGTGCGCACGAATTCCACGTGCTTGCGCGAAACCGTCACGTCATCCAGGAAGATGTCCGCATCCGGGTGGCGACCAGCCGTTGTGGTGTCAGAATCCAGGAGGAACCGCGCTCCCGCATTCGGGCCGGTGTGGGCAATCAGCAAGGCCGAGCCAGGAGGCAATGCCTGCACCGCGGCGCGCTCCTCGGCCGCCAGCGGCGGCCGGGCATCCGGCTCGTGGTGGCGCACAGGCGTGAGCTGGATTGAGGTGGTCTCCGAGGTTGGCTGTTCTACAGCACCGTGCTCGTCCCGGGCGTGGTTCCGCTTGCCGCCAACCATGGAAATCCTCCTCATCCGCCGGCAGTTGACAAAACTACCGGTTACGCAACTGCCCGGTTCCCCCGGGCCAAACAGGTCGCTGGCCCGCCGCCGTCGCTCCCCTGTTCCGGGGAGAACCGACTTGGCGGGCCAGATACCATTTAGCCTACCTGTTGTTCGTACTCTGATGCACTGAGAAGGGTCTCGATGGCGTCAGCTTCCGAAAGCTTTACTTCGAACAGCCAGCCGTCACCGTAGGGATCCGAGTTGATCAGGGCAGAGTCGGTGTCGAGAGCCTCGTTGCGGGAAACAATTTCGCCGCTGACCGGGGCGTATATGTCGCTCACGCTCTTCGTGGATTCGACTTCACCCACGACGTCGTTGCCCTTCACGGTGGTGCCGGGCTCGGGCAGCTGGGCGTACACGACATCGCCGAGTGCATCCTGGGCGAAGTCCGTGATGCCGACGCGCACGACGCCGTCTGCATTCGGGGCACTGACCCATTCATGTTCGGCGGTGTAGGAAAGATCGGCAGGAATGTTGCTCATGAGTCGCCTTTCATCGGGACATTTCGGACCACGACGGCGGCCCGGTCATCCGGCCACCGCTGAAAGTATAAGCACATCCATGCCCCCTCCCCACAGGTGTCTGGAATGATTGGAAGCAGACTCGAGCCGCATAGTCCTGCAACGCCGTCGGAGGAACGCGATCATGCCGGAACTGCCCGAAATCACCGCCTTGACCGACTTTCTGGACGAGCACCTGTCCGGGGCACGCCTCACGCAGTTGCATCTGCCATCGGCGTTCGCCCTGAAACTGGCGGATGTTCCCCATGAATCACTGATCGGGCGGACCGTCGAATCCGTCGGCCGACGGGGGAAATTCCTCGTTTTCGAGATGGTTGCCGTATCCCAGAGCGCCGATGCGGAGCCCATCTACTTGGTGGTCAGTTTTGCGAAGTCCGGCTGGCTGTGGTTCGCCGACAACCAACCGGAAACTGAAGCGACCGCGACAGCCGGCTACTTCGCCGCGCAATTGGGCTTTTCGAACAATGGCCACGATTACGACGTCACCCTTGCCGACACCGGCACCTGGAAGGGCTTGGCCCTCTTCATCGTTCGTCAGCCCGAGGAAGTCCATGGCATCGCCGAGCTCGGCCCGGATCCCCTCGACCCAGCCTTCGGATTGGAGCAGTTCAGCAGGCTTCTCACGAAGAGGCAGCAGGTCAAGGGGGTCCTGAAGAACCAGAAACTCATCGCAGGTATCGGGAACGCCTACAGTGACGAAATCCTCCACGCAGCGAAGTTGTCTCCGGTTGCCCACGCTTCGTCGCTGGAGCCGGAGGAGGTGGACCGCCTCTTCACCACGATGAAGGACATACTCGCGGGAGCGGCCCGGGAATTCGCAGGCAAGCTGCCCGACGATCTGAAGCCCGCCAAGAAAGCCTCGATGCGCGTGCACGGCAGGACCGGAGAACCGTGTCCGGTTTGCGGGGACACCGTACGGGAGGTTGCCTTCGTGGGGACTTCCCTGCAGTACTGTCCCACGTGCCAGACCAACGGCGAGATCCTGGCCAAACGCGGCAGCAGCGAAGCCTCCTGAACCCCGGGGAAGCCCGCCACAGCCCTTGAAAAACAGGTGGCGGGCTTCCTTGCGGTTCGCCTAGGCGACCGGTGACGCTTCCGGTTCGCGTACGACGTCGGGGGCTGCTTGCGGCGCGGAAGCGGACTGCGCCGCTCCCCCACGCCGGGCCGCTGTGGCGGCGGCGATCATGACGACAAGGGCCGCTACGGTGATGGCGGCACCGGCCCAGATCGGCGAGGTGTAGCCCAGGCCCATGGTGATGGTGACGCCGCCCAGCCAGGCGCCGAGGGCGTTGCCCAGGTTGAAGGCGCCGATATTCGCGCCGGAGGCGAGGGTGGGCGCGGTGGTGGCAAAGTGCATGACGCGCATCTGCAGGCCCGGCACGGTAGCGAAGCCGAAGCCGCCCATGAGTGCCAGCGAGAACAGGGTGGCCACCGGGCTCGCGGCGGTGAGCGCGAAGAACACGAGCACCAGCGTCAGGCCCGCGAGGATGACCATGAGTGTTTTGTCGATGGATTTGTCGGCCGCTTTGCCCCCGGCGATATTGCCTACGAACAACCCGGCACCAAACAGGACGAGGAGCCAGGGAACGGCGTGGGGATCGAATCCGGAGACCTCGGTCAGGGTGAAGGCAATGTAGGTGAAGGCACCGAACATGCCGCCGAAGCCGAGAATCGTGACGATGATGGACAGCCACACCTGGCTGGATTTGAAAGCACCAAGCTCGCTGCGGAGGCTACTGGTCGCGGCCCCTTCCTTGGTGCGCGGGACCATGAGGGCGATGCCGATGAGCGCGACAACGCCGATGATGGTGATAGCCCAGAACGTGGACCGCCAGCCGAAGTTCTGGCCGAGGAACGTTCCGAAGGGAACACCCAGCACGTTGGCGGCGGTGAGCCCCGTGAACATGATGGCAATGGCTCCCGCCTTCTTGTGGGCCGGGACCAGGCCGGCTGCGACCACTGAGCCGATACCGAAGAAAGCTCCGTGGCAGAGTGCGGCGACAATGCGCCCTATCAGCATGGCCGGGTAGCTGTCCGCGATGGCGGAGAGGAAGTTGCCGGCGATGAAGAGGACGAGGAGCCCGATGAGCACAGGCTTGCGGGGCAGGCGGGTCACGGCCGCCGTTACAAGGAGGGCGCCGACAACGACGCCCAGCGCATAGCCGGTGATGAACCAGCCGGCGGCCGCTTCGCTGACTCCGAAGTCGGTGGCAATCTCGGGCAAGAGGCCCATGATGACGAACTCGGTCAGGCCAATGCCGAATCCGCCGAGGGCAAGGGCGATCAACCCTGCAGGCATGTTGTTGCTCCTTTGTGGGGATGGATTCCCGTGAGACTGGAAGTGCGCCGCCGAGAACCGTAGAATATTAGTTGCAGACGCTGCATACATAGTTGCACACGCCATGTAATTGCGCAAGCAACTACTTTGCGTGCGTCTGGATTCTTCATCAATCGGCAGGAGTTTCGGGAGACATGGGCATCAAGGACGACGCCGTTGAGGTGCGCGCGCAGGGGTGGCGGACTCTCGCCGCTCTGCACGGCAATATCGAGGCAGCACTGGAGAAAGCGCTGCAGTCCGCCGCGGATCTTTCAGTGGTTGAGTACACGGTGCTTGACGCATTGAGCCGCCAGGACGGTTGGCACATGCGGATGCAGCAGCTCGCGAGGGCAACAGCACTGTCCAGCAGCGCGACGACGCGCTTGGTGAACCGGCTTGAAGACCGCGCACTGCTGACCAGGATCCTGTGCGCTGACGACCGACGCGGCATCTACACGGAGCTTACCGAGGCCGGCCAGAAGCTGTTGCTGGCGGCTCGTCCGGTCCACGACGAAACCCTCGCGGAATCGCTGGCGGCCGCTGAATCGGTGCCGGAGCTCGAGCCGCTGGTGAAGGCGTTGGGGGCGCTGCAGGGGGCCTGAGGTTTGTTTCGCGTGCGGTGAGTCGCAAAACGACGAACCCCGCCGCTCCTCCAGTGGAACGGCGGGGTTTTGTTGTCTTTGGGACTGGGGGTTGCCTCTGGGGGCGCGTTAGACCTTCTTGACCACGCTGGACTTGAGCTGCATGGGGCCGAAGCCGTCCACTTTGCAGTCGATGTCGTGGTCCCCCACGCCGTTCACGAGGCGGATGTTGCGGACCTTGGTTCCGACCTTGATGGCCGTGGCGCTCCCCTTGACCTTGAGGTCCTTGATTACAGTGACCGTGTCCCCGTCCGCGAGCACATTGCCCACGGCGTCCTTAATCTCCGTGGACTCGTCTTCTGCCTCAACAGACGCGGCCGGCGACCATTCATGGGCGCACTCGGGGCAGACCAGCAAGGCACCCATCTCGTAGGTGTATTCGCTGGCGCATTCAGGGCAAGGGGGCAAGGTTTCACTCACCGTCCAATGATAGTCGGGGGTGGTCCAACACGTAGACGGAGACATGGGCACACTTAGACTCCTGACAAGAACCCCGAGATCTCGCGGAATTGAACACGTAGATCGGTACTGTCGACCACTTAATTCTTAGGTTTGACCACTGAGACGCCACATGTCGGCCATAGATTGCTGCTGTCCAAGAATCCGAAAGGTGGTGCATGAGCCGTGCAATTGCCGCTATGGGGCCTCGCCCTGGGATGGTTGCTCGTGGGCATCTATCTTCGCTCGCCGAGGCTCTTCGCCCTGATGACAGTCTGCGCCCTACCTGGGCTGGCGGCGCGTGCAATGTCGACAATTCTCGCCGAACCCTTGCATTTGACGGCAAGCCAACAGACCGGGCTGAGCGTTTTCTCTTCTATCTGGATCTACCTGACGCTGATCCTTTTCGTAGGTATCCGGCGCATGGCAGGGCGCGGCTAAGGCTGCCGGCTTTTTGGAACCGACGCTTTCGAAAAGAAGGCGTGCATGCGCCATCCTGACCTTCTTTGGTTTGGGAAAGCGCTTGCGACACCGCGAGTCACGTCGTTTCAACGCCTTGGCCCGTCAAAGAAGGTCAGGACGGCGTGTTCAGGTCGGGCGAGAATCTCGGGAACTTCGTCGGATTCTGCCGGATCGCTCTCTTCGCCGAAGTTGCCCACCTTGTGATTTCGCGGGTCCGAAGTTTATCCATTCGAGTGATTGAGCAGAATCCGACATCCCGGCGCTGACGAGCCCTTCGGATGAGCAGAGTCCACCGCACTCACTGCAACATGAACGCTTAAACGCAAAAGCCGTGGGAACCCTAGAGTTCCCACGGCCTTCTGGTCGGGCTGACAGGATTTGAACCTGCGACCCCTTGACCCCCAGTCAAGTGCGCTACCAAGCTGCGCTACAGCCCGTCAGTCCTGCCGTTCTCCGCCTAGATTTTCACCTAAGCAGTCCGGCCGAACCACCTCAAAAAGCTTACACGATGTTCGAGGTTCTCAATGCCACCTTGGCGGGTGTCGTGTGTGATGCGCGTCTCAATTAGCGCTTCTTGCCGCGCTTTTCACGGACGCGCATGTTGACCTCGATCGGCGTGCCGTCGAAGCCAAAGGTTTCGCGCAGCCGGCGAGTGATGAACCGGCGGTATCCGGGGTCGAGGAAGCCCGTGGTGAAGAGCACGAACTTCGGCGGACGGCTGGATGCCTGGGTGCCGAAGAGGATGCGGGGCTGCTTGCCGCCGCGGACCGGGTGCGGGTGGGCGGCCACGAGCTCGCCCAGGAACGCGTTGAGGCGTCCCGTGGGGATGCGCTTGTCCCAGCTCTCCAAGGCGAGGTCCAGCGCGGGCACCAGACGGTCCTTGTGCCAGCCGGTCTTGGCGGAGATGTTGACGCGCGGGGCCCATTCAACGTGTGCCAGGTCCTGCTCGATTTCACGCTCAAGGTAGCGGCGACGTTCGTCGTCGAGCAGGTCCCACTTGTTGAACGCGAGGACCAGCGCGCGACCCGACTCGATGGCGAGCTGCAGGATGCGGACGTCCTGTTCGCTGAGCACCTCGTCAACGGCGAGGAGCACGACGGCGACCTCCGCCTTTTCGAGCGCGGCCTGCGTACGGAGGGAAGCGTAGAAGTCCGCGCCCTGCGCCATGTGCTGGCGGCGGCGGATGCCTGCGGTGTCCACGAAGCGCCACGTGCGGCCGCCGAGTTCGATGAATTCGTCCACGGGGTCGCGGGTGGTTCCGGCGAGGGTATCGACAACGACGCGCTCGGAGCCGGCCAGCTTGTTCAGCAAGGAGGACTTGCCGACGTTCGGACGGCCGATAAGGGCAATACGGCGGGGACCGCCTGAGCGCTCGACGCCTTCTACCGTGGAGAACTCGGGCAGGGTGTCCATGACGTGGTCCAGGAGGTCGGCAACGCCGCGGCCATGGAGGGCGGACACCGGGTACGGCTCGCCGAAGCCAAGGCCCCAAAGCGTTGCCGAGTCGGCCTCCTGCGCAAAGTCGTCAACCTTATTGGCCACCATGATGACCGGCTTCTTGGACTTGCGCAGCATCTTCATGACGCCTTCGTCCGTGGCAGTGGCGCCAACGGCGGAGTCCACCACGAAAAGTACTGCGTCGGCCAGTTCCACGGCCATCTCGGCCTGCTCGGCGACGCGGGCGTGGATGCCCCTCGCGTCGTGTTCCCAGCCACCGGTGTCCACCAGCGTGAAGTTGCGGCCGTTCCAGTGAGCCGAGTACATGACGCGGTCACGGGTAACGCCCGGGGTGTCCTCGACGACGGCCTCGCGGCGGCCGAGGATGCGGTTCACCAGCGTGGACTTGCCGACGTTGGGGCGGCCAATGATGGCCAGGACCGGGTCAAGCTTGAGGGGGCCGTCTTCGCCTTCGTCGTCGTAGAGTCCGCTCAGCAGGGCGGCGTCGTCCTCGTCGAGGTCGTAGTCTGCCAGGCCCGCCCGGAGGGAGGCTGCGCGGAGTTCGGCTTCATCGTCGTCCAGGGCGGCGAGTTTTTCAGCCACCTGGTCGGTGCCGGTGGGCGTGTATTCGTCGTCGCCGGCTCCGATGTTGCCGGATTTGTGAGTCGTATCGCTCATTGCACTTTCCTTAGTGGTGATCTGCCGGCGTCCCGGCTACTTCTTCTTGGCGGTGCTGCATTGGCTGTGGGCCGGTTCATTTAGTCCCCCGGAAGGGACTGGCCGGTGGTCTTGACGGCATCCTGGACGTGTCCAGCCAGCGCAGCGCGGATCTCCGCAGCCGCCCTGTCCATTGAAACACGCCCCGACTCGCCATTTCTGCGGGTCACATTCAAGGGGGCTCCGAAACTGACCTGCAGCTGGCGGCGCACTCTCGGAATGTAATCACGGTGTTCGTCTCCGATCCGCGTTCCGAGGATGGCCACGGGAATCACTGTGGCTCCGGTCATCAGCGCGAGCCATGCGACGCCGTTGCTGATGCTGCCGGCGGTGCCGCTCCCCCGCGTTCCTTCGGGGAGAATCCCCACGCAACGGCCGGCGTCGAGCACTTGCTTTCCGAGCTGGAGGGCCGAGCGGTCACCGGAGCGGTCGATGGAAATCTGCCCCGAGGCACGAAGCACCTTTCCCAGGAAACCCTTGAACATCTCCTTCTTGACCAGGATGTGCATGGGTCGTGGAGCCGCGCCGAACATCACCGGCCCGTCCAGGAAGCTGATGTGGTTGCCCGCGAAAATGACCGGTCCAGCTTTGGGAACATTGGAACGTCCCGTTATCGCGGTCCGGTACAGGACGTGGTCCAACAGCCAGCCAACAGGCCTGCTCCAGATCATGGTCCAGCGTGCCGGGAGCCGGGCTTCAGTCACCGTAGATGACCTTGCCCACAATGTTCAGTGCCGTTTCGACGGTTTCTTCGAAGTCCAGCTCCGAGGAATCCAGCGTCACGACGCCGTCGGCCGCTTGGGTGAAGTTCACCACAGTGGAGTCCTTGGCGTCGCGGTGGATCACTTGGGCGGCGAGCTGCTCTTGGCTCTGCGTCCCGCCCAGCTGGAGGCCGCGGCGCCGCAGCCGGGCTTCCTCGCTGGCGGTCAGCAGCATGCGGACCTCCGCGTTGGGCGCGACGACGGTGGTGATGTCCCGTCCCTCCACCACCATGCGGCGGTGGTGCTGTTCGATCAGCTGGCGCTGGCGACGAATCAATTCGTTGCGGGCACCCAGGGTGGTTGCAACGGCGCTGACGGACGAGGAGATCCTCGGCTCGCGGATTTCCTCCGTGATGTCCACGCCGGCAACACCGACGTATTCGACGTTGGCGCTGGTGCTAAGTTCCAGCGGCAGATCCTTTGACGCCTGCTCGACGGCGGCACCGTCTGCGAGGTCGATGCCGGTCTTGAGGCAGTACCAGGTCAACGCACGGTACATCGCGCCCGTGTCCAGATAGGCGAGCTTCAAGCGCCGGGCAACTTCCTTGCTGACGCTGGACTTGCCGGAGCCGGACGGGCCGTCGATGGCGACAACGAGCGGCTTTCCCGGACGTACTACGGTCTCCGGGCCGAAAAGTTCACGTTTCATTACTGGAGTACCCGCCATCCACGGTCGGTCAAGGCTTCAACAAGGAGGTCATGTTTGTTGGGCATGACGGAAAGTTCCACCATGCCAACGTTCTGCCCGGACGAGTGGTCCAGGCGGAGGTCTTCGACGTTGACGCCGATCTCGCCGATCTCCGTCAACAGCCTGGCGATCTGCCCGGGCCGGTCGTCTACCAGAACTGTAAGCCATGAATATGCCTGCGGGGGTCCGCCGTGCTTTCCCGGGATCCGGGCCTGCCCGGCGTTGCCCTCGCTGATGAGCTGGGCAAGGTCCAGCCGGGCGCCGGGAGCGGTGGGATCCTCCAAGGTACCGATCAGGCGGTTGAGGTCCTCACGGACACCGTGAAGGATATCCACCATCTTGGCCGCGTTGTTGCCAAGGATCTGCACCCAAAGGGTGGGATCGCTGGCAGCAATCCTCGTGGTGTCCCGAAGCCCGTTGCCGGCCAGGGACAGCGCGTGGAGCGGTGTCCCTTGCAAGCGGCTGGCGAGCAGCGACGACATCACCTGGGGCAAATGCGACACCAACGCAACCGCTTCATCGTGTTCCTCCGCCGTGAACTGGGAGACTATCGCCCCCAGGTCCCCGGCCAGGGAACGTGCCGTCTGAAGCGCGTCGGCGTTGGTCTCGTCGGACGGGCAAAGCACCCAAGGCATTGACGTGAAGAGCTCGCCGCGGGCAGCGACGGGCCCCGACTTCTCGCGCCCCGCCATCGGGTGCGTCCCGACGTAGCGGGACATGTCCACTCCCCGGGCCCGGAGATCGGCCTGGATTGCCAGCTTGACGCTGGCAATGTCCACCACAACGGCCTCCGGGTATTCGCCCAGGGCACGCTCGACGACGTCGGCCGTCACGTCCGGCGGCGCCGCGACGACAACCAGCTGGGGCGGATTCTCAAGCTCGGACAGGGGCCTGCCCGCACCGATATCCACGGCGACGGCTTGGTTGGTCGGCGAGGGGTCCGAAAGGAACACGGAGACACCCCGGCCACGCAGGCCGAGACCGATGCTGGCTCCGAGCAGTCCGGTGCCGAAGACGACCACCGGGCCGTCAAGATGGCCCCGGCCGTGCGAGTGGAATGCCGACATGCCTTACAGTCCTACGGAGGCCAGGAGGTGTCCGACTTCCTGCTTGCCGAGGTTCCGGATGCTGCCCTGGCGCTGGTCGCCCAGGCCGATGGGACCGATCTTGACGCGCACGAGCCGCAGCACGGGGAACCCGACGGCTTCGAACAAACGGCGGACAATACGGTTCTTGCCGGAGTGCAGCACAACCTCGATCAGCACGTGGCCCGGAGTGGAGTCGACGAGCTTGAAGGAGTCGACGGAAGCGATGCCGTCTTCGAGCTCGATGCCTTCCTTCAACTTCGCGCCGACGCCCTGCGGGAACGGGCCGCGTACCTGTACCAGGTACGTCTTGGGCACCTCATAGGAAGGGTGCGTCAAGCGGTTGGCGAGTTCGCCGTCGTTGGTCAGCAGCAGCAGGCCCTCGGTGGCGACGTCAAGACGGCCCACGTGGAAGAGTCGCTCGCCCTTGTTCTTGGCGGACTTGAGGAAGTCGCTGATGCAGGGCCGGCCCTCGGGATCTTCCATGGTGGAGACGACGCCCTTGGGCTTGTTGAACACCATGTAGAGCATGGTGTCATCGAGCTGGATGCGGATGCCGTCGACGTGAATCACGGCGGTCGCGGGGTCGACGCGCATGCCAAGCTCGGTGGTGAGCTGGCCGTTGACCTCGACGCGGCCTTCTTCGATCATTTCCTCGCACACGCGGCGCGAAGCCACGCCGGCCTGGGCCATGACCTTCTGCAGGCGCACGCCATCGGCGTCGTGCTGCTCGGACTGGGCCACCTCGCCGCGGCGGCCGCGGGGCTTACGGATCGGGCCAAGGTTCTGGCCGAAGCGCTCACTGCCGAAGGCGCGGGAAGCGTACTGTTTCTTGTTGCCGGCCTTGGGCTTCAATGCGCCCGGGGTGCCCGGAGCCTTGCCGAAGCCGGGCTTGTTGGAGCCTGGCTTGCGGGGGGCCTTGGCCGGCCTCGCGTCTTGGCGGCCAGCGTCGTCACGACGCCCGTAGCCTCCGGCCGAAGTGGGGTTGTCCGGATCGAAGGGGCGCTCTTCACGCGGACGAGTTGGCTTGAAGGGGCGTTCTCCGCCCGGGGAGAAGCTGCGCTTGCTGCCTCCGGAGGCGCCACCGGCACGGCTTGCGCCACCCCGGCCGGCACCGAAGCCGCTGCCTCCTGTACGGCCGGCGCCGCTGCGGCCTGAGTCCTGCGACTCGTTGCGTCCGGAACCGTTTCGTCCCGAACTATTACGTGGTGAACCCTGGCGTCCCGCCTGTGTCATGACCCGTCCTTTTGTTATGGTGGCCGGCTTGTTCTTTCTCAACATTAGCCAGCCGGACAGAGGATATCTGCCCTGTGTGAACTCTGCCCGCTACTAGCCGGGCGTTTGTAGATCCTTGCAATATTGAGTTGTTTTGCCTTGCCTGGCGCCGCGGGTTCCCGCGACTACATGCGTTCGGCGTCGAAGAACTCCTCGATGCCCTCCAGCCCCGGAAGGTGGGGGGACAATTGAGGCAGTTCCGCCACCGAGCCAATGCCCATGCGCTCGAGGAAGTACGAGGTGGTCCGGTAAAGGATGGCCCCCGATTCAGGATCGGTACCCGAGTCCTCGATCAGCCCGCGTTGGACAAGGGTCCTGACGACTGAATCGACATTGACGCCGCGGATGGCCGACACCCTGGCCCTGGAAACCGGCTGCCGGTACGCGATGACCGCCATGGTTTCAAGGGCTGCCTGCGTCAGCCGCGCGGTCTGGCCTTCGAGAACGAACCTGCCCACGACGTCGGCAAATTCCGCGCGTGAATAGATCCGCCACCCGCCGGCAACGTTCCGCAACTCAAAACCCCGGGGTGCAGCGCTGGCACTTGCATCAGTGTGCAAGTCATCAGCGTCCCTGCCCGGGGCTTTAACAGTATAGCCGCTATACTCCTGCCGCAGTCCCGCCAGCAAATCCTCGACGACGGCGACCGTCACGTTGAGCCCGGCGGCGAGCTCTTCCGCGGTGGCCGGTTCGTCGATCACCATCAGCACGGCCTCCAGCGCCGCGCGGACGCCGCCGGGCAGGGCCTCAAGCTCGGCGAGGCCGTCCCGGCCGGTTTCCTGCTCGCTCACAGCGCCTCGTCTCCTTTGTCGATCTGTTCGTACTCGTCGCTCAAACTGTCGCTGCTCCAGCCTTCGGGGCGCCCTGTCCAGCGGACGGTTAGTTCGGCGAGCGGACCCGGCTGATCGAACGCCACTACACGGTCACGGAACAGTTCGAGGAGCGCGAGGAACCGGACCACGACAACTAGCGTGGACTCGGCGTCCGCAATCAGCGCCCTGAAGGATTGGGGCTGGCCGCTCTGCAGGCGGTACCCGATGATCTCGGCCTGTTCCTTGACGCTGACGGGTGTTCCGTGAAGGTGGTCGAGCCCTACCTCCTCGGGCGTCTTGTCCTTGGGGGCCAGGGTCTTGGCCGCCAACGCTGCAAACTGTTCGGGCGTATGGCGCCAAATCAGTTCGGGCAGCATTGCCGCGAAATGCCCTTCCAACGCAACTTGGCGCGGGAAGCGCCGGGCTTCGGACTCCAAGGTGCCGGACAGGATCGCGGCCACTTGTTTGAAAGCCTTGTACTGCAGGAGCCGGGCGAAGAGAAGATCCCGGGCTTCCAGCAAGGCAATGTCCTCGGCATCTTCGACTTCGCCGGCGGGCAGAAGCCTCGCGGCTTTGAGGTCCAGGAGCGTCGCGGCGATGACCAGGAATTCGCTGGCTTCGTCCAGGGCCCAGTCCTCGCCCAATTCCTGCAGGCGCCGGATGTACTTGATGAACTCATCCGTGACGGTGGCCAGCGCAACTTCGGTGATGTCCAACTTGTGCTTGGAGATCAGGCCGAGCAGGAGATCGAAGGGGCCTGTGAAGTTCGCCAGCCGGACCTCAAAGCCGGTCTTTCGGCCAGAAGGCGAGGCTCCGGCGTCGTCCGCGTTGCTTGCAGAAGAGTACGACGGCGGCGCGTCGCCCGCCAGGACGGTCGCGGTTTCAGGGATGAGTGGCTCTGCCACGCGGGCTAGGGTGCGCCGCCGCGCGAAATCAGTTCCTTGGCCAGGCGGCGGTAGGCGTCGGCACCGATGTGGTTTCCGGCATAGCTGGTGATCGGCTCCGCGGCGACCGTGGCGTCGGCGAACTTGATGGAACGCTTGATGACGGTCTCGAAGACCTTGTCCCCGAATGCCTCCACGAGCCTCGAAATGACTTCGCGGCTGTGCAGGGTGCGGGCGTCGTACATCGTGGCGAGCACGCCGTCCACCTGCAGGCGCGGGTTCAAGCGGTCCTGGACCTTCTCGATCGTTTCGACGAGCAGCGCCACCGCGCGGAGGGCGAAGAATTCGCAGATCAGCGGGATGATGACGCCGTGCGCTGCCGTCAAGGCGTTGACCGTCAGGAGGCCCAGGGACGGCTGGCAATCGATGAGCACGACGTCGTAGTCATCCTCGACGCTCTTGAGCGCGCGGTCCAGCACTTGCTCGCGGGCTACCTCGTTGACGAGCTGGACCTCGGCGGCGGAGAGGTCGATGTTGGCCGGCAGGAGGTCGATGCCTTCGACGCCGGTCTTCTGGATGGCGTCGCGGATGTCCACTTTGCGGTCCATCAGGACGTTGTAAACGGTGAGGTCGAGCTCGTGCGGGTTCGCGCCCAGGCCTGCGGAAAGAGCTCCCTGCGGATCGAAATCAACGAGCAGGACGCGCCGGCCGAATTCTGCGAGCGCGGCGGCGAGGTTGATGGTTGACGTGGTCTTGCCCACGCCACCCTTCTGGTTGACCATGGCGATGACGCGGGCCGGGCCATGGGAGGCCAATGGCGCGGGCTCGGGGAAGTCGCGGTACGGGCGGCCCGTAGGCCCCATGACTGCGTCTTCCAGATCGAAATCCGTGCCCTCCAGCGTAGTTGTTCCCCGTTCGCTGCTCACGTATTTATCCACTCTCTCCACGACGGTCATTTCGTGCGGCTGTCTCCAGCACCAGCACTGCTCCCCACCTAGGCTACAGCGCCCGACACGGCATTTTGCGGAACTTGACATTGCCCGCAATTTGAGCCTTTACCTTCTAGCTGAGGTAGAAGGTTGGGCCCGCATGCAACAAAACGTGCAACAAAAAGCAGGCAAGGCAGGTCCCCTGTCGGGTTCCTGCCTTGCCTGCGTGGATGCTTCCAAACCGTGTGCCGGACTAAGCGGCCACGGCCTCTTTCACCTCGGGTTCAGCGTGGTGGCTGATCATGGTCAGCTCGTCGAACGGAGTCGCGCCGGACAGGACGTTGGTGACCTGCTTGCGGTCGATTTCCTTGACCCAGGTACCGATCAGCACGGTGGCGACGGCGTTGCCCGTGAAGTTGGTCAGGGCGCGGGCTTCCGACATGAAGCGGTCGATCCCGACGATCATGCCGACGCCGCCCAGCAGTTCGGGCCGGTGTGCCTGAAGGCCTGCTGCGAGGGTTGCCAGGCCGGCGCCGGAAACGCCGGCCGCTCCCTTGGACGCGATGATCATGAAGACCAGCAGGGATACCTGGGCGCCAAGGTCCAGCGGAATACCCATGGCGTTGGCGACGAACAGCGAGGCCATGGTCAGGTAGATGGCAGTTCCGTCCAGGTTGAAGGAGTAACCGGTAGGCACCGTGACACCGACAACCGGCTTGGAAACACCGAGGTGCTCCATCTTGGCAATGAGCCTGGGCAGCGCCGCTTCGGACGATGAGGTGGAGAAGATGAGCAGGTACTCGCGGGCCAGGTACTTCATCAGCTGGAAGATGCTGACGCCGGCAACAACCCGAAGCAAGGTGCCGAGCACCACGACGATGAACAGCGCGCAGGTGATGTAGAACGCGACCATCAGGGTGAGCATTCCGAAGATGGCCTTCACTCCGGTGGCGCCGACCACAGCGGCGATCGCACCGAAGGCGCCGACGGGAGCCAGCCACATGATCATGATGAGGATGCGGAAGACGAGCGCCTGCCCGTGGTGGATGGCCTTGAGTACCGGCTGGCCCTGGGAGCCCATGCGCTGCAGCGCGAAGCCCACCAGGATGGCGGCCAGGAGCGTCGGCAGGACCGGAATGTCTCCGGGGATGATGCCCAGCAGGAAATCGGCGGTGCTGTTCGTGGCAGCCTTCGCGTTGGGGTCGTACGGGATCAGCTTCAGGCCTTCGCCGGGGTGGATGATGTTGCCCACCACCAAACCGATGGCGAGCGCGAAGGTGGACATCACCAGGAAGTAGATGAGTGCGAGGCCGCCGACCTTGCCAACAGTGGCTGCCTTGGCGATCGATCCGATGCCCAGGACGATGGTGCAGAAGATGACCGGGGCGATCATCATCTTGATGAGCTTGATGAAGCCGTCACCCAAAGGCTTGAGGGATTTACCCACTTCGGGGAAAAGCAGGCCGACGACGGCGCCCAGCACAACTGCGGCGATCACGGCGATGTAGAGGTAATGCGACTTGTCCAGCCCCTTGCGCCCGGCCTTCGCTGGTGCAATCTCTCCTCTTTGAGAGGTCATGGCTTTGCTCCTTATAGATACTCTGGAAAGCGCCGTGGTCCCTGCAAAATGTCCCTGCGTCGCTCTGCTGTGATACCCATCATTAGGCGCGGCGTGACATGTATCACTGTTGCGTTCATATTGGTCACAGGATGGCCCGCAGAAAGGAGCACGTGATCCGACGCTGGAGCATTGCCCGCAGACTCTTTGTGGCGAATCTGCTGTTCGTGCTGGCGCTCACCGCCATCGTGGGCACGGCAGCCTTCCTGGACGCGAGGGACCGGGCCTACAACGACGCCGGCCAGCGCATGCAGGCGGTGGCCGCCGCGATCGCAGCCAATCCCCTCGTGCTTCAAGCAGCCGGCACACCGAACCCATCCGCCACCCTCCAGCCATATGCCCAGGCGGTAACAGCCAATGCCCATGCTGATTTCATCACCATCATGGCTCCGGACCGGACCCGCTGGACCCATCCGAACCCCGACGAAATCGGCAAACCCTACATCGGCACCATCGATCCCGCCCTCCACGGCCAGACCTTCACCGAAGTCACCGCCGGTACCCTTGGCCCGTCCGTGCGAACCATCGTTCCCGTGGAGGATTCCTCCGGAAAAGTCCGGGCCCTCGTGGCCGCGGGTGTCACGGTGCGGACGGTGGACGTCGCCGTGTCGGCGCGACTCACGGCGATCATCGGAATCTCCCTGGCCATGCTCGCAGGCGGCTCCCTGGCCTCGTGGTTATTGGGCCGGTACCTGCGCTCGGTCACCAGGGGCTGGGGACCTGAACAATTGGCACAATTGTTCGCGTACTACGAGTCCGTCCTCCATTCGGTCCGCGAAGGAGTAGTGCTTATCGACACCGGCGGCAGGGTGGTCATGTACAACGACCAGGCCGCGGAGCTTCTGGGACTCGAACGGTCCGACGTCGATCCCGTTGCGGAAGCCGCCCCGCGCCTTTCTGATCTGCCCCTGTATCCCAGCCTCCACCGCCTTTTCGAATCCGGCCGGACGGCGCACGACGAAATCCACCTCACCGGCTCGCGCATCCTGGTGGTGAACCAAGCGCCGGCAGTGGGGCCGCCTGGAATGAGGGGCCGGCAGCGGCCTGCCGTGTTCGGGACCGTAGCCACGCTCCGGGACAGGACGGAAATCGAGTCCCTGGGCAGCGAACTCGAAACCATGAAGACCCTCTCCGACGCCTTGCGGGCCCAGACGCATGAACACGCCAACCGGCTGCACACCATCGTGTCCCTCATGGAGCTCGGGCGTACCGGCGACGCCTTGGACTTCGCCACCAAGGACCTTGAACTGAGCCAACAGCTGACCGACCACCTCGTGGCATCGGTGGACGAGCCTGTCCTGAGTGCGCTCATCATGGGAAAGTCGGCCGAGGCGCACGAACGCGGAGCGGAGCTGACGGTCACGGTGTCCGGCGGGGACGGCCTCCAGGGCCTGGCCGTCCAGGACCTGGTGACGATTTTGGGAAACCTGTTGGACAACGCCCTCGACGCCGCGGCTGCCGCTCCCCCGCCGCGCAAAGTGGAACTGGGCATCGAATCGGGACCTGAAGGAACCACGTTCACTGTGGTCGATTCCGGCCACGGCATCGATCCCGGCATCGTGGACGACGTCTGGCAATACGGATACAGCACCAAGGCGGCGGGGATCGGACAGGCCGGGCTGCCCGGAGCGCCTTCCCGCGGCGTGGGCCTGGCCCTGGTACGGCAAGCGGTGCAGCGGCTTGGCGGTACGCTGTCCATCAGCGACTCCACGAGCGCCCTGGGCGGTGCGTTCTTCCGCGTAGCGCTCCCCGCGCCGGACTCCAGGAAAGAAGCCGAATGACCGAAATCCGCGTCCTCGTCGTCGAGGACGAACCCATCGCCGCCGATGCCCACGGCGTCTACGTCAGCCGAATCGACGGCTTCACCGTTGCGGGAACAGCGCGGGACGGACAATCGGCCCTGCGGCTGCTCAACGATTTCGCCGTTGCCGGCCAGCCGGTGGACCTCGTCCTGTTGGACATGAACCTGCCGGATCTTCACGGACTGGACGTTGCCCGCCGAATGCGCGCTTCGGGACTGCTTGCGGACATCATCGCCATCACCGCCGTCAGGGAAGTGAACATTGTCCGCAGCGCGGTGTCGATCGGAGTCGTGCAGTATCTCATCAAGCCGTTCACGTTCGCGACGTTCGCGGACAAGCTCGCCAGCTATCGTGCCTTCCGTGAGCAACTCGCCGCACCGGCGTCGGGCACGCGGGCGAGTGGAGCGTCCCAAAGCGATGTGGACCAGGCGTTCGCGAGTCTCCGCGCACCCACCGAACTCCCGCTGCCCAAGGGCCTTTCCGCCCAAAGCCTGGAGTCCGTCAAAGACCTTCTGGCCAGCCTTGGCCGGCCGGTTTCCGCAAGCGAGGCAACCGAGGCCCTTGGGATGTCCAGGGTCACCGTGCGCCGATATCTCGAGTACCTGGCCGACGCCGGGATGGCCACGAGGAATCCGCGATACGGCACTCCGGGACGGCCGGAGAACGAGTATCGCTGGAATCGGAGTTAGCCCACGACTCCAGCGGATGTATACACAGATTGAGTGCCGGCCTGGTTTTATTGGCAAAAGCTAGGCCTTTTCGCGGTTTGTGTATACACTGGGGAAATCCGCTCAATGAAGGAGGGTCCATGCGTGCCAGCGACAAAGCCTATGCGGCCCTGCGCGAAGACATTATTGAGTGGCGTCTGGCGCCCGGAACTGTCCTCGCGGAAGTGGAACAATCCGAGCGCCTGGGGGTGTCCCGCACCCCCGTCCGGGAGGCGCTGAGCCGGCTCAGCGCGGAAGGGCTGACGAGGGCGGCAGGCGGCCGCGGCGTCGTCGTCACCGATATCTCGCTGGAGGACATCGACGAACTCTTCGAGCTGCGCGAAACCCTCGAAGGCAAAGCCGCCGCCCTCGCCGCGGAACGCGGTGTGCGCCCGGTGTTCGAGCAACTCCACGCCGAGCTCCTCCGGGCCCCGGAGATGCTCAACGACAGCGACCCCGCCCGGCACGACTACTACGCCCTGGTAGGAAGGCTGGATGAGGCGATCGACGAAGCCATCTCCAATTCCTACCTCGCCCAGGCCATGCGCAGCCTGCGCGTCCACCTCGTGCGGGTCCGCCGCCTCGCGGCCGACGACGCCGAACGCCTCCAAGCCGCCGCGGCCGAGCACGCCGCGATCGCCGAAGCCATCGCGGCAGGCAACCCCCGGCTCGCCGAAGCAGCCACCACCGTCCATCTGCACCGCAGTCTTTCCCACGTCAAAGCCACCCACACCCCTCACTAAAAGGAACCCCATGGTGAAGAACAACCACGTCCGCGTCTACAAGAGCGAAGAGAACCTTCCCCGCGAGGAGCAGCTGGCGCACAAGATCGCCACCGTCGCCGCCGACCCCGTCGAGGTGGCCCCCCTGGTCACCGAAATGATCATCAACCGGGTCATCGACAATGCCTCCGTCGCCATTGCCTCCCTGAACCGTGCCCCGATCATCGCCGCCCGGGCGCAGGCACTGACCCACGCGCCGACCACCAACGGCAAAGGCTCGTCCGTCTTCGGCATCAGCGACAAGGTCTCCCCCGAATGGGCCGCCTGGGCCAACGGCGTCGCCGTGCGCGAACTCGACTACCACGACACGTTCCTGGCCGCGGACTACTCCCACCCGGGCGACAACATCCCGCCGATCCTCGCCGTGGCCCAGCACGTCGGATCGAGCGGCAAGGACCTGATCCGCGGCATTGCCACCGGCTACGAAATCCAGGTCAACCTGGTCAAGGCCATCTGCCTGCACAAGCACAAGATCGACCACGTCGCCCACCTCGGCCCCTCCGCCGCCGCCGGCATCGGCACCCTGCTGGGCCTGGACGTCGAGACGATCTTCCAGTCCGTCGGCCAGGCCCTGCACACCACCACGGCCACACGGCAGTCCCGCAAGGGTGAAATCTCCACGTGGAAGGCCCACGCCCCCGCATTTGCCGGGAAGATGGCCGTGGAAGCCGTGGACCGCTCCATGCGCGGCCAGACTTCCCCTGTGCCGATTTACGAAGGCGAAGACGGCGTCATCGCCTGGATGCTGGACGGCCCGGACGCCTCCTACGAGGTCCCGCTGCCCGAGGCCGGGGAGCCCAAGCGCGCCATCCTGGACACCTACACCAAGGAACACTCCGCCGAGTACCAGGCCCAGGCCTGGATCGACCTCGCCCGCAAGCTCCACAAAGAGCACCCCGCGGCCACGGACCCGGCCAACGTGGCCTCCGTCCTGATCAAGACCAGCCACCACACGCACTACGTGATCGGCTCCGGCGCCAACGACCCCCAGAAGTACAGTCCCACCGCGTCCCGGGAAACCCTGGACCACTCCATCCCGTACATCTTCACCGTCGCCCTGCAGGACGGCTCCTGGCACCACGTCGACTCCTACAGCCCCGAACGCGCCGGCCGCCCCGACACCGTGGAACTCTGGCACAAGGTCACCACCGTGGAAGACCCCGAATGGACCCGCCGCTACCACTCCCTGGACATCGCGGAGAAGGCCTTCGGCGGCACCGTGGTCATCACCCTCACGGATGGCACAGTGATCACCGAGTCGATCGCCGTCGCCGACGCCCACCCGCTCGGCGCCCGGCCGTTCGCCCGCCAGCAATACATCGACAAGTTCCGCACCCTCGCCGCCGGGCTCGTCGAAGAGAGCGAGATCGAACGCTTCCTCGCGGCAGCCGAAGCCCTCCCGGACCTGGGCCCGGGCGAACTGGACCAGCTGAACATCACCGCAGCCCCCGGCGTCATCGACCTCGCCGCCGCACCGAAGGGACTGTTCTAGATGCTCTACTCCACCACCACCCCGGAACAGAAACGGCTCAAGCTTCGGGAACTCCTGAACTCCGGGACCATCGCCCAGTTCCCCGGCGCGTTCAACCCGCTCTCGGCACGCCTGATCGAGGAAAAGGGCTTCCCCGGCGTCTACATCTCCGGCGCCGTCCTCGCCAACGACCTCGGCCTGCCGGACATCGGGCTGACCACCCTCACCGAGGTCGCCACCCGGGCAGGGCAAATCGCCCGCATGACCGAACTCCCCTGTCTCGTGGACGCGGACACCGGATTCGGCGAACCGATGAACGTGGCCCGCACCATCCAGGAACTCGAAAACGCCGGACTGGCCGGCTGCCACATCGAGGACCAGTTCAACCCCAAACGCTGCGGGCACCTCGACGGCAAGAACGTCGTCGACACCGACACCGCCGCCAAACGCATCCGCGCCGCCGCCGACGCCCGGCGGGACCCGAACTTCCTCATCATGGCCCGCACCGACATCCGCGCCGTCGACGGCATCCAGGCCGCACAGGAACGCGCCAAAGCGCTCGTCGACGCCGGCGCCGACGCGATCTTCCCCGAAGCCATGAAAGACCTGTCCGAGTTCCAAGCCATCCGTGATGCAGTGGATGTGCCGATCCTGGCCAACATGACCGAGTTCGGCAAAAGCGAGCTATTCACCGTCGAGCAGCTCCAAGGCGTCGGCGTGAACATGGTGATCTACCCGGTCACCCTGCTCCGCATTGCCATGGGGGCTGCAGAGCGTACGCTGGAAACGATCAAGGCCACAGGAACGCAGGAGGCGCAGGTGGAGAACATGCTCACCCGTGCGCGGCTCTATGACCTCGTGGACTACGAGGCCTACAACCACTTCGACACGAGCGTTTTCAACTTCCAGATTCCTGGGCTCAGCCGGTAACTGGATCAACCAAGGGATGCAGGCGCTCCGGCTATTCCGGAGTGCTTGCCGATGAACGAAGGAGTTCAGCATGGCTGCTGAAGAGATCAAGAAAGGCCTGGCCGGCGTCGTGGTTGACTACACCGCGATCTCCAAGGTCAACCCGGACACCAACTCGCTGTTGTACCGCGGCTACCCCGTGCAGGAACTCGCCGCCAAATGCAGCTTCGAAGAAGTAGCCTTCCTGCTGTGGAACGGTGAACTGCCCACGCCGGAGGAACTTGCAGAGTTCACAGCCCGCGAGCGCGCGGGCCGCGCCCTGGACCCCGTAGTGAAGCAGGTCATCGATACGCTGCCGACGACAGCGCACCCCATGGATGTCTGCCGGACGGCCGCGTCGGTACTGGGAGCCCGGCACCCGCTGGCCGAGGTTTCCACGCCCGAGGCCAACATGGCCAAGGCCATTGACCTGTTCGCCGCCATGCCGGCAGTGGTCGCCTACGATCAGCGCCGCCGGCGCGCGGACGGGCAAACAATCGAACCCGTGGCACCGCGGGACGACCTGGGTTACTCTGCGAATTTCCTGTGGATGACCTTCGGCGAGGACCCGGTGGACGAGGTCGTCAAGGCGTTCAACGTCTCGATGATCCTTTACGCCGAGCACTCCTTCAACGCGTCCACCTTCACGGCCCGCGTTGTCACCTCCACCCTCTCGGACCTGCACTCCGCGGTCACCGCGGCGATCGGCGCCCTCAAGGGCCCGCTGCACGGCGGCGCCAACGAGGCCGTGATGCACACGTTCGAGGAAATCGGCATCCGCACCGAGGAATCGCTGGATGACGCCGCCTCCCGGGCGAAGACCTGGATGGAACACGCCTTGGCGCAGAAGAAGAAGGTCATGGGATTCGGGCACCGCGTCTACAAGCACGGCGACTCCAGGGTGCCCACCATGAAGGCAGCACTGGACAAGATGATCGCCCACTACGGCCGGCCGGAGATCCTGGGCCTGTACAACGGGCTGGAGCAGGCCATGGACGAAGCCAAGGCCATCAAGCCCAACCTCGACTACCCCGCCGGACCCACTTACCACCTCATGGGCTTCGACACCCCGACCTTCACCCCGCTGTTCGTCGCCAGCCGCATCACCGGCTGGACCGCGCACATCATGGAGCAGCTCGGATCGAACTCCCTGATCCGTCCGCTCAGCGAATACAACGGGGTGGACGAACGGCACCTGCCGTAATTTTCCGGGACGTACGACGGCGGCCCGGCTACCTGAGGGAAGGTGCCGGCCCGCCGTCGTTCTCGTTGCTGCCGTTGCCGCCCGGTAGTTAGCGCGCTGCTCCCGAATCCACCCACTCGGCTGTGTGAACCTCGGCGACGCTTTCGTTGTCATCAGCGAGAACAACTTCAACTGCGATGCGTTGGCCGGAGATCATGGCGGGCAGCCAGTGTTCGGCGTCGGCCCACATCTGTTCGACGGGGAGTCCCTCCACCCGATACCACTGCGGTGCTATTTCATCGCTTTCGGCGGGCTCGCCGGTCCATCGTCCGGTCAGATACACCGTGGTGAACATGTTCCACTCGGCCTTCGCGGGAAAGACGAAATCCACTGTCCCGGCGGGGATGAGGTGCTCTTCTTCCACGTGGACGAAGATTTCCTCTTGCACTTCCCGGCATACGGCCTCGGCCGCCGTCTCTCCTGGCTCCACATGTCCGCCGACGCCCACGATCTTCCCTGTACCGAACCCGGTCTTCTTCCGGCCCAGGAGCACCTCCTGGCCGGCATCGCCGTCGCGGAGCAGGAAGCACAGGGTGACGTGGGCTGCAGTCATTGACCAAGCCTAACTCTGCAGCTCTTCGGAAGTATGTCCTTGCTACAGTTGGCGCATGAGCGTGGATGGGGTTGAAGGTCCCGCGACGGCGGAGGCCCCGCCAGGAGAGGCGGCTGCCCGGGCAAGCGAGCCGGGTGCCCGGGTAGCGGACACCTCCGAGGCTTGGCTGCCTGACTGGCTGGTCAGGCATCCGCTCTACGCCGGGTGGGCGTGGACTGGATTCTGGGCGTTGTTGATCGTCCTCGATGAATTCCTCGACCTGGCCGGCTGGAGCTGGTACCTGTTGGTCGGCATGGCCGCGCTGCCGACCCTTCTCTCCACACTCGCTGTGCTGAATGCCACTCCCCGCCGGCATCTGAAACCACACAACGAATCAGTGCTGGGCCACTTCTTCGTGCGATTCCTTGCCTTGGTGACAGCATTCCTCGTGTGGGGCGTTTCAGTGGTCATGAGCGCCTCGATCTCCACCACAGTCCAGGCCGCCGTCGGAAATTCCGAGCGTGAAGTCACCTCTTTGGGCTTCAACTTGCTCGTGGCGGCCGTCCCGCTAGTCATTTCCGTGCTGTGGATGGCTTTCATCGTCCGTTGTGCCTGGTTCCTGCGCCGATTGCGTGGCTGGAGGCAAAGTCCCGCCAGCTCACGGGTGCCCAAGAAATTCCTGCGTTCCCGGCCGAGGCTAAAGCGGGTGGTTGTGGGCCTGGCGCACCCGGGCCTCCTGCTCGTGACCGGCCTCGGCATGTCAATTCTGGCGCTGTTCCTGAACGCTGTGGAACTGACCTTCAAGGTCTTGGCGTAAGCGCCACCAGCACCGGACCGCGCGCAGTGTCCAGCGTGCGGTGCAAGGTGTCAGCCGAGCGCCCGCGGATGCGCGGCCGCGTACACCTCGCGCAAGGTGTCCGCAGTGACCAAGGTGTACACCTGGGTGGTGGTCACCGAGGCGTGGCCCAGGAGCTCCTGTACCACCCGGACATCGGCGCCGCCTTCAAGGAGATGCGTGGCGAAAGAATGCCGAAGGGTGTGCGGGGAGACGTCCTTGGTGATGTTGGCCTTCTCCGCCGCAGTCTTGAGGATGGTCCAGGCACTCTGCCGGCTGATCCGGCCTCCGCGGGCGTTCAGGAACAGCGCCGGGGTGCCTTTTCCCTTGGCGGCCAATGCGGGCCTTCCACGAACCACATAGGACCCGACGGCACGGGCGCCGTAGGATCCCAGCGGGACTAAGCGCTCCTTGGAACCTTTTCCGAAGAGCCGCACGATCGCGGGGCCATCGGCTTCCGCTTCGAGCGAGACATCGTCGACGTCAAGGCCAACCGCTTCGCTGATGCGGGCACCTGTGGAGTAGAGGAACTCCAAAAGGGCCCGGTCCCTCAACCCGGTTGCGGTATCGGCACCGGCAGCTTCAAGGATCCGGGTGACTTCGCCGACGCTAATGGCCTTCGGCAGACGCTTGCCAGGCATTGGCGGGTGGACATCGCTCGCAGGGTCCGCCGTCGTCGTCCCCTCCAGGGCCCAAAACTTGTGGAGACCCCGGACGGCAACCACGGTGCGTGCCGCGGAGCGGACGCCGAGGGCGGCGCCGCCATCGGAGCCGTCGGCCAGCGCCTGGACGAAAGCAGTGACGTCGTGGCGGGAGATATTGCCCGGGTTGTCGACGCCGGACGCGGCCAGGAAGTTCGAATAGCGGGACAGGTCCCGGCGGTAAGCGGACAAGGTGTTGCTTGCAAGCCCTCGTTCCACGCCGAGGTGTTGCAGGTAGTCCGTGACGGCCCGGTCAATGGCAGTTTGGGCCTTGGTCTCCGCGAGCTGGGGCACGGTCAGCGCTGGCTCGGGTGTGCCGGCCAGGGGGCATTGGCGGGGCGCAGGTTCCTGAAGCCGTCGGCACGCGCGGCAGCTGCCGCGAGGATCCCGACGACGGCGGACGGGTTGTGCAGGCGGCCTTCGAGCACCGCTGAAACAGCTTCGTCGAGCGTGACCCACACCAGCTCGATTTCGGCTTCTTCGTCTGTACGGACGTGCCGTTCCGCCTCGGGAACGTCTCCCAATCCGCGCGCCAGATAGATCCGAATCGCCTCGCTCGAGGAGCCAGGTGAATTGAAGAAATCCGCGAGGACATTCCACGTGGCCGCCGTAAGATCGGCTTCCTCCGCGAGTTCCCGGGCAGCGCCCGCCACGAAATCTTCCCCGGCCACATCAAGAAGCCCGGCGGGGATCTCCCACAGATCCATGCCCACGGGGTGGCGGTATTGCTTGAGCAACAGGATTTCGCCGTCGACATTCATCGGCAGCACCGCAACTGCGCCGGGATGGTCGATATAGTCGCGGACCAAAGTACCGGTGTCTTCGCCCAGCTCGAAGGCGTCGCTGACGACGTCCCAAATGCGGCCTTCATAGACCTTGCTGGACGACAAAAGACGGCGCGGGCTCGGCACGTCCGAAACCTTCCGAAAAGTGCTGGGGGTTTCAGAAATACCGGGCATCGCGCCGTCCTTCGTTTGTGTGAGCGATTACTTCGCAGCGACCTTGCGGGCTGACTTTGCTAGCGAATCCACGCCTGCCTGACGCTCCAGCGCAGCCTTCACGAGGCCGGCAAACAGCGGGTGGGGGCGCGTGGGGCGGGAGCTGAGCTCTGGGTGGGCCTGTGTTGCCACGTAGTACGGGTGTACTTCGCGCGGCAGTTCCACGAACTCAACCAGCTTGCCGTCGGGAGACGTTCCGGAGAACACAAGTCCCTCGGCCGCGATCTGCTCGCGGTACTTGTTGTTGACCTCGTAGCGGTGGCGGTGACGCTCGCTAACCGTTGTTGCACCGTAGGTCTCTGCAACCACGGAGCCTTCATCCAGCTTCGCTTCGTAAAGGCCCAGGCGCATCGTGCCGCCGAGGTCTCCCTTGCCGTCCACGATGTCCAGCTGCTCTTCCATGGTGGCGATGACCGGGTACTTGGAATCGGGCTCGAACTCGCTCGAGGACGCACCCTCGAGACCGACCACATTGCGGGCGTATTCGATGACCATGCACTGAAGGCCGAGGCACAGACCCAGCACCGGTAGCTTCGTCTCGCGGGCGAACTTGAGCGCGCCGAGCTTGCCCTCCAGGCCACGGATACCGAAGCCGCCGGGAACACAAATCGCGTCGACGCCGGCCAAGGACTTGGTGGCGCCTTCGAGGGTTTCGCATTCGTCGGACGGGACCCAGCGGATCTTGACCTTGGTTTCGTTCGCGAAACCGCCGGCACGCAACGCCTCGGTCACGGACAGGTAAGCGTCCGGGAGGTCGATGTACTTGCCCACGAGGGCAACTTCAACCTGGTGCTTGGGGTTGTGGACTGCTTCGAGGAGCTTGTCCCAGCTGGTCCAGTCGACGTCCTTGAACGGGAGGTCCAAGGCACGGACGATGTAGGAGTCAAGTCCCTGGGAGTGCAGTGTCTTGGGGATGTCGTAGATGCTTGGGGCATCGGCGGCGTTGACCACTGCGTCAATATCGACGTCGCACATGCGGCCGATCTTTTCGCGCATGGCGTCGGGCACTTCGCGGTCTGAGCGGATCACGATCGCTTCCGGCTGGATGCCGATGGAGCGCAGGGCAGCAACGGAGTGCTGAGTTGGTTTGGTCTTCAGTTCCTGGGAGGGGCCGATGTAGGGCACCAACGAGACGTGGAGGAAAAAGACGTTGTTGCGGCCGATGTCCTGACGCACCTGGCGTGCGGACTCGAGGAAAGGCTGGGACTCGATGTCGCCAACGGTGCCGCCGATTTCGGTGATGATGACATCGGGAGCGCTCTTGCCTTCGGCAGGGAGGCGCATGCGGCGCTTGATCTCATCCGTGATGTGCGGGATGACCTGGACGGTGTCGCCGAGGTACTCACCACGCCGTTCCTTGGCGATGACTGTCGAGTAGATCTGGCCGGTCGTGACGTTGGCCGAACCCTCAAGGTTTTCATCGAGGAAGCGCTCGTAGTGTCCGATGTCGAGGTCGGTTTCGGCGCCGTCGTCAGTGACGAAGACTTCGCCGTGCTGGAAGGGGTTCATCGTGCCCGGATCCACGTTGAGATAGGGATCGAGCTTCTGCATAGTTACAGACAAACCGCGTGCCCGCAGCAGGTGGCCGAGGCTCGAAGCCGTCAGTCCCTTACCGAGCGAGGACGCCACACCGCCAGTGACAAAGATGTGTTTGGTCGTCTTGGACGAGCCCGGGAACCGGGAATTTACACGGGAATTTGATCGCTGCACCACGGAATTCGAGCCTATCATCAATTGCGCCTCCAAAGGATCCGCTAGCCGTTTTCCCAAATGCTCAATAGTCCCCTGCCGTGGGGCGAGGATCAAGAGTAAAGTCCACCCGAACCGGTAAAAACAGGTCACGGGCTCGGAAATCCGCAGCTCGGCACCGGACACACGGGGGCTTGCTCCGTGCCCGCGAGGGCCCGGGTGTGACTGACGTCCCAGGCTGCAGCCGGGTGGCTACGCCTGCTGGGGCAGCAGTTTGGCGTCGTCCAGCAATTCCTGGGCATGCGCCCGCGCGGATTCAGAGTCTTCCTGGCCTGCCAGCATCCTGGCGAGTTCCTTCACGCGTTCCTCGTCGTCGAGGAGTTGGACGTCGCTGGACGTGAAGCCCGTGGCGGTCTTGCCGTCACTTCCCCTCACTGAGGTTTTGGTGACGCGGATATGTTGGTCGGCGAAGGCAGCCACCTGCGGCAGGTGGGTCACCACCAGCACCTGGACGTGGCGGGCCAGCATGGCAAGCCGGCGTCCGATCTCGACGGCCGCACGCCCGCCTACTCCAGCATCCACTTCGTCAAAGACGAAGGTCGGCACCGGATCCACGGCGGCGAGGACCACTTCGATGGCAAGCATGACACGGGACAACTCACCACCGGACGCCCCTTTGCCGAGGGGGCGGGCAGGGGCACCCGAGTGCGGTTGCAGGAGGAAGGAGATGTCGTCGACGCCGTGCGGCCCCAGCGGCCCTTGGCTGTCCACCTCGATCACCAGCGTTGCATCGGCCATCGCAAGGGCAGTGAGCTCCGCGCTCACTCGTCCGGAGAGCTCTTTGGCCGCCTTTGATCGGGACTTCGAGATGCGCGCGGCCTGCTTTCGCAGCGAGGACTCCGCAGCGGTCACTTCGGCGTCAAGGGCTTCGATCCGGCTCGAGTCATCCTGCAGTTCGTCCAGCCGGGTCCTCGAAGCGGCTGCCCATTCCAGGACCTCGTCGATGCTCGGAGCGTACTTCCGGATGAGTTTGGCCAGGGCTGCGCGCCGCTCCTCGATCTCGGAAAGCCGTTCGGGTCCCTCGGAGTCCAAGGACGCTTGGTAGCTGGACAGCTCCCCCGCGATGTCGTTGATGAGGAAGCCGATCTCGGCGAGCCGTGCGGCGGCTCCCGCCAAGGCTTCGTCATGTTCGGAAACCTGGTCCAGCGCCCGTTTGGCCGAGTCAATCAGGGTCGTGGCATCGGCGGTCTCGCCGAATTCCTCCGAGATCAGGGCTTCATGCGCTGCAGCGGCGGCGATGCGGAGCTCCTCCACGTTCGCCAGCTTCACTGCCTCGGCTTTGAGGGACTCATCCTCGGCCGGCTGGGGATCGACGTCGTCGATTTCGTTGAGTGCGACCGCGAGCGATTCCGCCTCACGCAGCCTTTCCCGGGCCTCGCCGCGGAGGGTGTCGAGCTCCGCCTGACTGGACTTCCAGTGGCTGTAGAGCTCCTGGTATTCGGCGAGCGTTGCTGCGAGCCCGGCCCCGGCGAAGCGGTCCAGTGCGTGCCGCTGCGCCACGGCACCCTTGAGCCGTATCTGGTCCGACTGGCCGTGCACCACCACCAGGCTCTCGCCAAGTTCCGCCAGCACACCCACGGGCGCCGACCGGCCGCCCACGAAAGCACGGCTGCGGCCGTCCGCGCCCACGGTGCGGGCCAGCAGGAGCTGGGTGCCGCCGTCGTACTCTTCCGCGTCGCCGCCAGCCTCCACGGCCCGTTCCACGGCGGCATGTGCCGGATCAAGCAGGAGGCGGGCTTCCGCGGAGGCGGACTTGGCGCCGGAGCGTACCGCACCGGCGTCGGACCGCGCTCCCAGAAGGAGGCCGACGGCGGTGACCACCATGGTCTTGCCGGCGCCGGTTTCGCCCGTGACGACGCTCAGGCCGGGCCCCAGCGGCAACGTGGCGTCGGTGATGACGCCGAGATCACGGATCCGGAGTTCCTCGATCATGGTTTACATCTCCTTTGTGGGGTCGGCCGCTCTGCCGGTCCGCACGTCCTGGGGCGTCGGCAAAGGGCTGGGCTTGAAGGTCCTGATCACAGGGGTAGGACCGGTGTGGATGTCAGCGGAACGGGGTGCCGGACCCCGCCAGCCGTGGATGGGGAGCTCAAACTTCCGTACGAGCCGTGCTGAGAACGGGGTCTGGTGGGTGCGGGCAAGCCGCACGGGACGGGTGGACCGGGTTACTTCGATCCGGGCGCCGGGCGGCAGGTCCACGGAACGGCGGCCATCGCACCAAAGCACGCCTTGGGCGTCGGTCCGGGTGAGGATCTCCACGGCCAGCCTGGACCGCGGCGAGACCACGAGGGGTTTGGCGAAGAGGGCATGGGCGCTGATAGGGACTATCACCAGCGCTTCCACCTCGGGCCACACCACGGGCCCACCGGATGAGAAGGCATAGGCTGTGGAGCCCGTAGGGGTAGCAAGCACCACTCCATCACAGCCGAAAGACGTCAACGGACGTTCATCAACTTCGGTCACCACTTCGATCATGCGCTCCCGGTCCGCCTTTTCAATGGCGGCTTCGTTGAGAGCCCATGTATGCCAGATCTTCTGGCCGCGGACCCACACCTGGACATCGATGGTCATGCGTTCTTCCACCGTGTATTCGCGGCTGGCAATCCACTCGACGGTCTGGGCAAGATCGGCCCGCTCGCTTTCGGCAAGGAAACCGACATGCCCGAGATTGACGCCCAACAGGGGAACATCGACGTTGCGGACCAACTCGGCCGCGCGAAGGATGGTGCCGTCGCCGCCAAGAACCATGACGAGTTCGACGTCCTCCAACCGGACGTCCTCGTGGAGTATCTCGATCGGTTTGTCCACCACGCCGTAGAACCGTTCGATATCGTCCAGTTCAGACTTCTGCATCACGGGGATCAGGCCGGAGTAGTGGAGCTGCCCGCAGGCATCCCAGGCCGCGCGAAGGGAGTCCTCACGCCCGGTGTGGGCAAGGACCAAAACGCGCCTGCTCATGGTGTTCTGCTTTCTAGTGGGTGGTCCAGATTCGTTCCATCAGTGCAGCAACTTCCTCGTCCCGCTCTTCGATCTTAGGCAAGTCCGGCTGCATCCTGCGTTTTATCCACAGGAAGTACTCCACATTTCCGTCCTGGCCGGGCAAGGGACTCGGTGCCAGGCCGCAGAGTTCGAGCCCTGCGTCCACGGCCGCTCTGGCGACTTGGGCGACGGCGCGCCGCCGTTCATGGTCTGAGGTGACCACGCCGGTGCGGCTCAGCCGCTCCTTGCCGACCTCGAATTGCGGCTTCACCATGAGCACCAGGTCTCCCCCGGGTTCGGTGCATGCCGCGAGCGGGTGGAGAACCAGGGTGAGGGAAATGAAGGACAAGTCTGCCACCGTGAGCGCTGCGGTGCCGCCGATCTGCTCGGGAGTCATGTAGCGGACGTTGAGGCCCTCATGGACTGCGACGCGGGGATCGTTCCGCAGGGACGGCACCAACTGGTCGTGCCCGACGTCGACCGCCACCACGTGCGCGGCACCTTGCCGGAGCAGCACGTCGGTAAAGCCACCGGTCGAGGCTCCGGCGTCGAGGCACCGCTTCCCTTCCACAACAACGGAAGGGAAGGCCGCCAGCGCGCCGGCCAGTTTGTGTCCGGCGCGGCTGACGTAAACGTCCTCGGCGTGGGCTTGGACGTCAATTTCCGTCTCTTCGGAGACCTGTTGCGCTGCCTTGGCGAGAACGGTGCCTCCGGAACTGACCTTTCCGTCCGCAATGAGTTTCGCGGCATGGGTCCGCGATCTCGCCAATCCACGGCTGACGAGTTCCTGGTCGAGTCTGGCCATGCTCAGCGTTCGTCGGCGTCGAGGGCCGCCATCAAGGAGTCGTGGATCCCGGCGTAGAGGCCGCTGTGCTCGGCCACCGGCACGGAGGAGACGCCCGCCAGCCGCTCCAAGGCGGAATCCACGGCGGCGTCACCCGTGGGTGTCGTGTCGTCGGGCCACGGGGCATCGTGCGGTCCGGCGCTTTGCGGCTCGGCTGTTTGCAGCTCGGCTGTTTGCAGCTCGACGCTATGCGGCTCGGCTGTTTGCAGCCCGGCTGGGCCCTCCGGGTGATCGTTCAACTCGCTCATGGGACCAGTCTAGTTTTCCAGCCATTCGAGCCGCGGCGATGTAGCTTCTGCCGCGTCGGGATTTGCGGCCCACCAGGCTGCGCACGCAGCACGCCAGGCATCCAGGTCCTTCTCGGAGCCGGAGACGGTGATCAGGCCGTCTTGGACTTGGGCAGTTGCCTTTCCGCAGCGGAACCTGCTGTCCTCTTCGAGGATCGCGGGGTACGGCTCGTACAGTTCCGTCAGATCGGCCAGCAAGTAGCCGGGGCGTTCCGAGCTGCGTGCAGCAAGGATGGACTCGGGCGTGTCGACACCGGTGAGCACCGCCGCCGTCGCGAAGCCCGCACGGTTGCCGCCCAGGATGTCGGTGTCCAGCCGGTCTCCGACAACGATCGGGCGCTCTGACTTCAGCCTCCGGGCAGCCGAGTGGAAGAGCGGGGCCTCCGGCTTGCCGGCGACCCGCGGCTGTTTGCCGGTGGCAGACGCGACGGCGGCCACGAGCGTGCCGTTTCCGGGAGCAATTCCGCGGGCCTGGGGAATGGACATGTCCGTATTGGTGGCCACCCAGAGGGCGCCTGCGGCAACAACGTAGGACGCCTCGGCCAGATCCTTCCACGCGATTTCCGGGTTGAAGCCTTGGACCACCGCCACAGGGTTCTCCTTCGCGCTGTGGACGGGCGTGAGGCCCACGAGTTCGATCTCGTGGGCCAGCGCCGCGCTTCCAGTGATCATTACACGCGAACCCGGGGCAAGGAGCCCGGCCAAAAGATCTCCGGCGGCCTGCGAAGAACTGACCACTTGGTTGTCCTCGGCAGGGGCGCCAAGTTCACGAAGATGCGCGGCAACCTGTGCCGGGGTACGCGAGGCGTTGTTGGTGACATAGCCCAGGCGCACCCCGACCGACTCAAGCCGCTGCAGCGACTCCACCGCGCCGGGAATGGCATGTGGACCTGCGTAGACAACTCCGTCCAGATCGGACAGAACGGCGTCGAAACGCGAAACCAGTGAGGCCTCAGTCATTCTTGGTCTCTTCGCCGCCCTCGGAAGCCTCTTCCCCGTCTTCCTCGTCTTCTTCGTCCTCTTCGTCCTCTTCTTCGTCCTCTTCTGCGTCCTCTTCTGCGTCCTCGACGGAATCGCGGTCCGACTCGGCGTCGTCGGACTCAAAGTAGTCAGACTCGACGTCGTCGAGTTCCACGTCGTCGAGTTCGGTGGCTTCAGAGCCGAGGACAGTTTCCGCAAGCGCAGGGGCAGCCTCGGACTTGCTCTCTTCGGTTCGTTCCTTGTTCTCTTCGATGTTCCGGAAACGAGGCTTGCGGGCTTCGTTTTCATCGTCCTCGCCGAGGTCGATGATGTCCGGGTCCTCGAAGTCTCCTACGCCGAGGGCATTTTCAGCCACGACTGCCTGGCGCTGCCACTTACCGGCTTCTTCCGTGCGACCCACGGCGGCCAGGGCGTCTGCGTAGGCACGGAACAGGCGGGGGCTGTAGGAGAAAGCGCGGTTGATGTCGAGCTGGATGATCTCCAGCTCAGCCACGGCGGCGTCCAACTGGCCAAGATCGCTCCGGGCGCCGGAAGCCACAATGGCCAGCTCGACCTTGCCGGGGGCGTCGAGATCCTGGGCCTCGGGTGAACGGACTACATCCAGCGCCCGGTCCGGACGCCCCAGGCCGCGTTCGCAGTCGGCCATGAGGGGCAAATGGACGTTGGAGCCACTGATCCGGCGGTAGGTGCGGAATTCGCGAAGTGCCTCCCCATAGTGGCCGGCAGCGTAGGCCGTCAGGCCCACAGCTTCGCGGACAGCCGCCAAACGTCCACCACGGCGGCTCGCAGCCAAGGCATGCTGAAAGGAAAGCTCAGGATCGATATCGATGAGACGGCCGGCCATCACCAGGTGCTTGGCGACCCAATCGACATTGGTGCTTTCAAGGGTCTTGATCTGGTGCTTCGTGACCCGATCGAGCTCCTGGCCCGTAACGTCGTCGTCGATCTCCGGGGAACGCTCGCGGTCCGGGCGGTTGGCGCTGCGCAGGTCCGCGGCATTCGGAACCCGTGCGGGACGCTCTTCCCAGGATCCACCGCCGAAGCTGCGTCCCTCAGTACGTGGGCCATCGAACTTGCGGGGACCGCGCTCGGGGCGGTCGCCGAAACTACGGCGCTCTCCGTCGCCTTCGCGACGCGGACGGTCACCAAACGGCTTACGATCACCCTCACGGCTCGGGCGCTCACCAAAGGGTTTGCGGTCGCGGTCACCGAAGCTACGGCGTTCTCCGTCGCCTTCGCGACGCGGACGGTCACCAAAGGGTTTACGGTCCCGGTCACCCTCACGGCTCGGGCGCTCACCAAAGGGTTTGCGGTCGCGGTCACCGAAGCTACGGCGCTCTCCGTCGCCTTCGCGACGCGGACGATCACCAAACGGCTTACGGTCGCGATCGCCCTCACGGCTCGGGCGCTCACCAAAGGGTTTGCGGTCGCGGTCACCGAAAGGTTTGCGGTCGCGGTCACCGAAGCTACGGCGCTCTCCGTCGCCTTCGCGGCGCGGACGGTCACCAAACGGCTTACGGTCGCGATCGCCCTCACGGCTCGGGCGCTCACCAAAGGGTTTGCGGTCGCGGTCACCGAAACTCGGACGCGCATCCCCATCACGACGCGGACGATCACCAAACGGCTTACGATCACGATCACCGAAACCACGGCGCTCACCATCGCCGTCACGACGCGGACGATCACCAAAGGGTTTGCGATCACGATCACCGAACGGCTTACGATCACGGTCACCGCCAGGAATGCCTTCACGGTTTTCCCTGGAACGGAATCCTCGCGGGTCGCCCCCGGAATTGTTATTGGCGCGGAACGGGCCGCGATCGCCGCGGCCACCGCCGAAGTTGCCGCGGTTGCCGCCGTTGTGCTCAGCCATGATGGATTCCTCCTGTTGTGAGCTGACCACTGGCGCATGTGCAGCCGCTCTTATCCGTATTTTGTTCTCACGCCGCCGGGATCCGGCTCGTATCTCTTATGTAATTCTAGGTGACCAGGCATCCGCGAACGCATTCGAAGGCCGCCTATTCAGCTTCCCGTGGGAATCATCACAGCCCCAGGCCTGCCTGTGCCCCCCGAGCCTCGCTGGCTTACAAATCCACGCTCGCTCACGTATGCCGGGTCCGGGCCGGACCCTCGCTCACGTATGGCGGGTCCCGGCCGGACCCTCGCTCACATATGCCGGGTCCGGGCCGGACCCTCGCTCACATCATGCGAGCGAGCGTCGGTCGTGGAAGCCACATATCTGAGCGGGGGTTTCGGACACCGGGCCATATGTGAGCGGGGGTTTATCGAAACCGGGCCATACGTGAGCGGGGGTTTGGTCACGACCGTTGATATGTGAGCGGGGGGTTGTGGAAACCGGGCCATACGTGAGCGGGGGTTTCGGACACCGGGCCATATGTGAGCGGGGGTTTACCGGAAACCGGGCCATACGTGAGCGGGGGTTGTCGAAACCGGGCCATACGTGAGCGGGGGGTTGTGGAAACCGGGCCATACGTGAGCGGGGGTTTCGGGACGCCGGCTCGCGTGCGGGTGGGTGGGTTTAAATGGTTCAGGCCCCGACGTGTGTCGGGGCCTGAACGTGAATGGTTGTCCGGCGGTGTCCTACTCTCCCACACCCTCCCGGGTG
>NZ_JBFTOG010000039.1:0-56307 GCF_056397865.1 Arthrobacter sp. 05L417 | reverse complement strand
CTACGAACGACACCCCGGAAGATTCCGCCAACGACCCGCCACACCGGCCCCCGCCACACACGCCGGGATCAACCTCCCGCAGACCAAAACACCCCAAAAACCAGCCCAGTGACTCCACACAGCTTGACAACTTTCGGCTCGCTCACCTTGATGAGCGAGCGTTCCCGATTTTGGCCGCATATGTGAGCGAGCGTCGCCGTTTTGGCCCGTCAGGGAGCTATAACCAAAGCGGTGGGGGAACCCGTGTTCAGCTGGTCCAGGACGTCGCCCGGGATGCCGGTGGCATGGTCCAGGGCGAACGTGGTGACTTGGTTGGAACGTTCGTGCGCGACGTGGAGCCAGCCGTCGCGGACCAAGTGGTGTCGGGGCCAGTCTCCTCCGCTGGGCACGTCAGCCACGGGCCGGAGCCGGGTTCCGCTGCCCTCGACGGCCAACACCGAGATCCGGTTGGAGCCGCGGATACCCGTGTAGACGAAGCGATTGTCCGGGGACAGCGCGATTTCGGCCGCGGCGTCGCCGTCGGCGGCCCCACCGGCCGTCGCAGGACCGCGACGGTGGAGTGCAAAGCGACCGTCCGCGCCGGGCAGGAGCACCACCACTTCGATGGAGTACTCGGTCACCACGAAGACCGCGTCGGCGGAGGGGTGCTGGACCAAGTGCCGCGGACCGCTGCCCACGGGGAGCGCGACTTCGTGGTCCTTGAGCAGGCCGGTGTCGGGGAAGTAATTCCACACCCGCACGAGGTCGAAGCCGAGGTCCGTGGTCATGATCCGGCCATCCTCGAGCATGAGGCTTGCGTGGGCGCGGCTCACACGGGCGCCGCCCGTGGCAATGTCGATGCCGCCGTCGACGCCGGCGTGCGGGTCCTTGGCCGGCGGCGCGGCAAAGCGCGAGGTGATGCCGCCGTCGTCGTCGAGCCCGTACAGCAGCACGTTCCCGTCGCCCCAACAGTTGACCACGATGAAACGAGCGGAAGGGTCGACGGCGACGTGGCAAGCCGCGGCTCCGGCCGGCCAAGCCTCGCCCAGGGGCTCGAGGCCGAACAGCCCGGTCCGCCGGTACGCCCGGACCGTCTGGGCGGCCTCGGCTACCGCGTAGACCACCGGCAGGGTGGGGTGAACGGCAAGGAACGACGGCGACGGTGCTTCGACGGCGGTGCCCAGCCAAGCAATGCTGCCATCTTCACGCGCGGCGACTGCCCCAATGCCCATTCCGTTCCCGTCGCTGTCCGCGGTGTACGCGCCTGCCCAGATGAGCGTTCCGTCGATGTTCTCTGCCATGCCGTCCTCAGTGTTGGTGAGTAGAACCTGAATCAGTGTCCCTGTACGTCCGAGTCAACACCGGCATCGGCACCCGCGTCTAAAGTGGCGATCGCGGACAGGTCGTCATGGTCCAAAGCGAAGTCGAAAACGTCCAGGTTTTCCTTCATGCGCAGTGGATTGGCGGACTTCGGGATGGCCACGAGCCCCTCCTGGATGTGCCAGCGCAGCACCACCTGCCCGGGAGTCTTTCCGTGTTTCTTCCCGATCGCGGCCAAGACCGGGGCATTCAGGAGATCGCGGCCGGCCCCCAACGGACTGTACGATTCCGTGGCGATGCCATGGTTGCCGTTGAAGGCTCGCTCATCGATCCGCGTGATGGACGGTGAGATTTGGATTTGGTTGACGGCCGGCACCACCGAGGTTTCCTCAAGGAGCCGCTCGAGGTGCGAGGGCTTGAAGTTGGACACGCCGATCGAACGCACCTTCCCCTCAGCCTGCAGCCGCTCGAAAGTCTCCCAGGTGGACACGAATTCATTCCGTTGGGGGAGCGGCCAATGGATCAACAAGAGGTCCACGTAGTCCAGTCCGAGGCGCTTGAGGGAGCCCTCGAGCCCCTCGACGGCGCGATCGCGGCCCTGGTGTGTGCCGTCCAGTTTGGTGGTGATGAACAGTTCCTCGCGCGGGATGCCGCAGTCCCGCACGCCTTGCCCGACGCCGGCCTCGTTACCGTAGCGGTACGCCGTGTCGACGTGCCGGTAGCCAAGCTCGACGGCGGACACCACCGCCGCGGCGACCTGGGCGTCGTCGAGCGGCCAGGTCCCGAGGCCGATCTGCGGAATGGCATTACCGTCATTGAGCCTGACGGTCGGAGCAAGTGCCATGGTCCTGTCCTTTCAGTTGCTAGATCGGCCTCCGTGCCCATTGGACCAGTTGATCGCTGAGCTTCATGAAGTCCTGGTCCACGTGCTTGATGCCTGGATGTTCATCATGCCACCGGACGATCTCCCGTGCGCCTGCCGCGAACGGAATTTCTGCCCGATACCAGGGAACGAGCGTTTTGATCTTGGTGTTGTCGAAGACCACGGAGTGGGACCTGTCCCCGAGAAGCCCGGGTCCCAGCTCCGGGGAGTGCGCGGCTATGGTATCCGAGGCGATGTGCACGAGTTCGGGTTCCGGCACCCCGGCCGCTGTGGCGAAGAGCCGGTAGACCTGGTCCCACGGGAGGGCTTCGTCCGAGGTGATGGTGTAGCTTTCACCCACAGCCTGCGGCCGGCCGAGGAGGCCAAAGAAGGCCACCGCAAAATCATCCGCGTGGGTGAGGGTCCACAGCGAGGTACCGTCGCCGTGGACTATCACAGGCAAGCCTTCCCGCATTCGATGGATGTCCGTCCACCCCCCCAGCAGGGCGATCCGCGTGCGGTCATAGGTGTGCGAAGGCCGAACGATCGTCCCAGGGAATCCCTCGTCGCGGTAGGCCCGGACGAGAAAGTCTTCGCACGCGATCTTGTCCTGGGAGTACTTCCAGAACGGGTTCCTGAGCGGGGTCGATTCGAGGATCGGCAAGTGTGCGGGCGGCTTCTGGTAGGCCGAAGCCGAACTGATGAACACGTACTGCCCGGTCCGGCCGCGGAACAGCTCCACCGCGGCGGCCACATGCTCCGGCGTGAAAGAGATGAAGTCCGCGACGACGTCGAACTCGCGGCCGTTCAGCACCTCCGCCACCTCCGCGGGGTTGCGGATGTCCGCCTGCAGCAATTCCGTGCCCGGAGGGGCCGGCCTTTCCGTGCTCACTCCGCGATTGAGCACGGTGAGCCGATGACCCAGCGCGACGGCGCGCTCCGCCGCCGCCGCGCTGATGGTCCCGGTCCCGCCAATGAACAGCAGGCGCAACGGTGCCGACGTCACCACGCGTAGTCTTCCGGTGCGGTCCGGTGGCCGGGGAAGATGTCGTCGAGCCGCTTGAGGGCGTCGGCGTCGAGGGTGACGTCCAGAGCCCTGATGGCAGCGTCCAACTGCTCCTGCGTGCGCGGACCCACGATCGGTGCGGTCACGGCCGGCTGGTGCAGCAACCAGGCCAAGCCTACGTCGCCGGGCTCGTGGCCAAGGTCGTCTGCGAGGTCCTCATACTGGCGGATCTGGTCTTCGTGCTTCTTCAGGGTTTCGGCCGCACGGCCCTCAAGGCGACGGACGCCGTCGCGCTCCTTCTTCAGCACCCCGCCCAAAAGGCCGCCGTGAAGCGGCGACCACGGGATGAGCCCGAGGCCGTACTCCTGGGCGGCCGGGATGACTTCCAATTCGACGTTCCGGGTGAGCAGGTTGTAGATGGACTGCTCGCTCACGAGTCCGTTGTAGTTGCGCCGCGCGGCGGCCTCCTGGGCTTGGGCGATGTGCCAGCCGGCGAAGTTGCTGCTGCCGGAATACAGGATCTTGCCCTGCTGGACGGCGACCTCGATGGCCTGCCAGATCTCGTCCCACGGCGTGTTCCGGTCCACGTGGTGGAACTGGTAGACGTCGATGTAGTCGGTCTGCAGGCGCTTGAGGCTGGCGTCCAAGGCGCGCCGGATGTTGAGGGCGGAGAGCTTGGACTCGTTGGGGCGGTCCGTCATGGTTCCGTAGAGCTTGGTGGCCAAGACAACACGATCGCGGCGCTCGCCGCCCTTGGCGAACCAGCGGCCCAGGATTTCCTCGGTCCAGCCCCGGTTGTCGTGGCCGCCGTAGACGTTGGCGGTGTCGAAGAAGTTGATGCCGGAGTCCAGCGCGGAATCCATGATGGAGTGCGCTGCGGATTCCTCGGTCTGCGGGCCGAAGTTCATGGTTCCGAGGCACAGGCGGGAGACGCTGAGGCCCGAGCGGCCCAAGTGGGTGTACTGCATGGTTTTGCTTTCCTTACGCTGTGATGGGTGGGTTTCTACATCTGGCTGAAGGACGCGACGGCGGGGTCGGCGCCGAGGCGGGCACCGCCGTCGAGCGCGCTGATGGCCGCCAGTTCGCCCGGGGTGAGCTGCAACGCCGCCGCCGCGAGATTCTGGCGGATCCGCTCCGGGTGGACGGACTTGGGGATCACGATGTTGCCCGTTCCGAGGTGCCAGGCCAGCACGATCTGCGCCGGGGTGGCACCGTGCGTTTCGGCAAGTTCGGTGACCGTCGCCGACCCCAGGTCCGCTCCCTGCCCCAGCGGGCTGTAGGCCTCGACGGCGATCCCGTGCGAGCGGCTCTTCGCCGCCAGTTCCCGCTGTTGGAAGGTGGGGTGCAGTTCGATCTGGTTGACGGCGGGAACGACGTCGGCGAACTCAAGGAGAGTGTCGAGATGATCCTGCAAGAAGTTGGAGACGCCGATTGCCCGGGCGCCGCCGTCGGCGTGGATCTTTTCCAGCGCCTTCCACGCGTCGACGAACAGGCCTTGGGACGGCACGGGCCAGTGGATCAAGTAAAGGTCGATGACGTCGAGGCCGAGTTCGCGGCGGCTGTGGTCGAATGCCGCCGCGGCGCGGCCTTGTTCGCCGTTGCGGAGTTTGGTGGTGATGAAGAGTTCCTCCCGGGCGATGCCGGAAGCCTTGATTGCCGCGCCGACTCCGGATTCGTTCCGGTACGCCGCGGCCGTGTCGATGTGCCGGTACCCGGCTTCAAGCGCGTCCTCCACGGCCTTCTGGGTCTCGGCAGGTGGGACCTGGAAGACGCCGAAGCCGAGCTGGGGGATGGTGACCGAGTTGTTCAGGACGAGCCCGGGAACGGTTGAATTCTGAGCGCTGGACATGTCCGGCCCTTTCGTCGCTGGTGGGTGTATTGCCTGACTGGCTTTTTCGAGCCTATGCACTTTCGGCAGAACAATCAGTAGTTTTGACGCCCCCTGTTTTTCCTAGGACTCGCAGTCCTACCTTGGCCGTAGAAACACGCCCTGAGGGAGGGAAGAATGGGGGGCATGGGTCAAAGTGCCGAGTTCGGAAAGTTCCTCAAAGCCATGCGTGCCCGGATGTCGCCGGAGGATGCAGGGTTGCCGGAAGCGTCCGGCGCGCGCCGCGTTCCCGGGCTACGCAGGGAAGAGATTGCCCGCTTGGCGGATGTCAGCACGGACTACTACACCCGCCTCGAACAGGGTCGCCATATCCATCCTTCCCGGGCGGTCCTTGAATCGGTGTCGCGGGCACTTCGCCTGGACTCAAGCGAGCACGCCCACATGATGGACCTGCTTGAGCACTGCGCGGAGAGCGCCAAAGCGCCGACTACGACGCCCCGCGTGCGGCCGGCGCTGCGCCAACTTCTGGACGCTGTGGGCGACGTTCCGGCGCTCCTGCTGGGCCGGCGCAGTGACGTGCTCGGAGCCAATCGCATGGCGATCCTACTGTTTGCCGACTTCCCGGCCATGCCTTCCGCTGAGCGGAACCTCACGCGTTGGCTGATCCTGGATCCACAGGCACGCGAACTGTTCCGGGACTGGAAGACGGTTGCGGCGGAAGCCGCCGGTTCCCTGCGTGCGGATACCGGGCGGCACCCCGACGACCCTCAAGCCAACCAACTCGTGGGCGAACTCGCTGTAAACAGCGAACACTTCCGCCAATGGTGGGCCGGTCATCGCGTGGCGGCGCGTTCCGCCGGGACTGTCCGCCTGCATCACCCCACTGTGGGAGACGTGGAGCTGAACTTCGAGAATCTGGCCCTGCCACAGGACCCGGACCAGGTTTTGAGGGTCTACTCCGCGAAGGCGGGTTCGCCGTCGGACGATGCCCTGAAGTTGCTGGGCAGCTTTGGCGCGGGAACGGCGTTTGGCGCGGGAACGGCATTTGGTGCGGGAACGGCGACGGCGAGCCCGGAGTTGTCCGAGCGTCATGCAATGGACGAGAGCTGAGGGAGTTTCACCCAAAAGTGGTCCACGTCACTGTGCTGTTGCATAGTGAATTGGCATGATTCTGTTTAGGTGCCCATTGGGCGGCTTTTGAATCGCGTTTACGCTGAATCCAGACCTTTTCGCATATCAAGGATGGAATTCAACGATGAAACGCATCGCGCTGCTGAGGGAACGGGCAATCACCGCCGGGTCCGCGGGATCCACGGGCTCGCATTGCCCGGCGTCCGGTCAGTGGAGCCCTGAAGGCGAACCCCACGTGGTCCAAACGTTCTTTGAGGGCCACGTCTTCCCTGCCCACAACGGTGCGGCGACGGTCTGGCACCGCCAGTACCTGGTCTCCGAGTCCCGATGAGTCCAGAAACCTTGGGCGCGTGGGGCCCAAGCCACTTCACGACGTCGGCCCAACGGCCCGCTGGGGCGGCACTTCGCCTGCCGCCGTCGAAATGGTCCGAACTCAGCCGCGGCGAAACCGTCTGGATCCACGAGGACAAATGGGGCTTCGACGCCGGCCTAGTGGATGAAGTTTCCTCCGATCACGAATTCCTGTGGATCGAATTTGCCGGCCGTGGCCGGCGACTCCTCTGTGGCGGTGACCCCGTCCAAGTCTGGACCCGCGGGTGAGTCCAGCCTCGCAACTGATGGCCGTCAGCCGTTCCACAGAAAGGCTGACGGCCATCGTCGTTTTGGGGTTTAGAGGGCTTCTTATCGCTCCAGGCGGAATCCGAGCTTGATGGTTACCTGCCAGTCGGCAACGGCGCCCTCGCTGAGGTGGCCACGGATTTCCTTGACCTCGAACCAATCGAGGTTCCGAAGGGTCTGGCTAGCAGCCGCAATCCCGTTCTTGATGGCGGCGTCGACGCCCTCGGACGAGGTTCCAACAATTTCGGAAACGCTATATGTGTGGTCAGCCATTCTTGCTCCTCATGATCGTCCTTGATGCCTGAACTGCGGGCCTGGCAGGCCGTGAAAGCAGACTAGCCGACGGAGGGCCGGCGGACTAGGGGTCTGGCCCTCCTGACGCTCGCTCACATATGGCCGGTCTGGAACCGATGCTCGCTCACATATGGTGCCTTTCGGCGGAACGCTCGCTCACTGATGAGGCCAGGATCATCGGCAGCAAAACTGTGGGTGAGATGGCAGTGGCAGCAGCGTGCAACGCCTCCTCATTTCCCCCGTACCCCCAGAGCGCGAAAAAGGTGGAAATTCCATGCTCAGCGGCTCCCGCGACGTCATAACTTCTGTCGCCGACCATTGCCGGGTTGGAGATATCGATGCCCAGGGAGGCAAAGCGGAGCAGTGCTTCACCGATGACTTCCGCCTTGGTCGCCCGTCTTTCAACGTCCGATGCCCCGCATATGGTGATGAAGTTGCTTTCGATTCCAAAGCGTCGTGCGAGTCGTAGTGCTTGATCTTCCACTTTGGACGTGGCAACAGCCATGGGGATACCGGCTGAGTGTAGTTGCTCCAGCAGTTCTGTGACTCCTTCGTAGAGGCTCGATTGCTCAGCGCCGTGATCCGCGTATGCCTTGCGATAGTGTTGGAGGGCTCTCTGGGCTGTCGCTTCGTCAATCCCGGAGACTGCTCTGAACGATTCGACCATCGGTGGCCCGACAAACCTGAGTAGTTCTTCCGGCCTCGGGACCGGCGCTCCCACGGATTCCAAAGCCCGGGCAGCACTTGAGGTAACACCTGGGGCAGAGTCGATAAGTGTTCCGTCCATGTCGAACAGGACGCAGGTGATGGCGCCGAACGGTGGATGGCTGTGATGCGGAAGTATCATCTTTTCTGGAGCTTTCGGTTGTGGATCGGGTTCTGCTTGGGTTGTGCACAGGGATTTACTTTTTGAAGGGTGGGCATGGACCGCGTGAGTCTCGATCACATAGACCAGAGGATCCTTGCGGAGCTCACCAAGAACGCACGCATTAGTCATGCCGAACTGGCGAGCAAAGTCCTGCTTTCAAGGAATGCTGTGCGCCAGCGCGTCGACCGGATGGAACGGCAAGGATACATCCAGGGATATACGCTGGTTGCTGGCCTACCCGGGCAAGGGTCCGTCTCGGCTTTCCTTATGGTCTACCGGAAGGACCGGGTGCGTGGTTCGGATGTCATCGCTGTTTTGCGGTCCATTCCGGAAGTGGTTTTGTGCGACGTCGTCAGCGGGGACTTTGATCTTCTCGTGAGGCTTGAAGCCCGGTCTTTGGAGAGAATCCAGGAGATCTGGGAGCAGATCGCCGCACTTCCGGGCGTCACGGATACCGTGACGGCCATGACGCTTTCCAGTCTCATCCGGCGTGGTGCAGTGCCGACCGCGTGAGGAGTCGGCGATCAGACCGCTGATATGCGGGTGCCCCTGACCGGAAGCGCAGCCGATTCAAGCATCGATTGAGCGGTGGCACGGTCCAGGAGGTTCTTGCCGGTAACGACGTCGAGAATGGCTGATCCGTCCCGCAGGGCTTCCTTGGCGACCGCCGCCGCGGCCGCGTAGCCGATGGCCGGAACCAGTGCCGTTGCAAGGCCCACCGAAGCTGCCGTCTGGCGGGCGAGGCGGTCGGTGTTCGCTTCGATGCCTTCCATGCAGTGTGTGCGGAGAACGCGAGCTCCTTGTTTGAGCCAAGAAACGGCTTGAAGCAGGACGTGAGCGATGACAGGTTCGAAGGCATTGAGTTGGAGTTGGCCATTGTCTGCAGCCATCGTTACTGCGGTGTCCGCTCCGGCAACCGCGAAAGCGATCTGATTCATGGTCTCGGGGATGACAGGGTTCACCTTTCCGGGCATGATGGACGACCCCGCTTGACGGGGAGGCAAGGTGATCTCGCCAAAGCCATTCTGCGGTCCGCTGGACAGCAACCGGAGGTCACTGCTGATCTTGGATAGCTTGATTGCGGTCCGTTTGAGCATGCCCGACACGTGCATGAAAACTCCGACATCGGACGTCGCCTCGACCAGATCGTTGGTAGGAAGGACGTCGACGCCGGAAACCTCGGAGAGTGCCCGCAGCACCAGTTGCTGATAACCCGGTTCGGCGGTAATGCCGGTGCCGATGGCGGTGGCCCCCAGGCTGCATTCGCGCATCAGATCGGTGGACTCCAGGAGCCGGGAGCGATCTTCCTCCAACGTGGCGGCGAAGGCATTGAACTCCTGCCCCAGGGTCATCGGGACGGCATCCTGAAGCTGGGTCCTACCCATCTTCACGACATCGGCAAATTCGGCACCCTTGTTTCTGGCGGTTTCGGCAAGCTTGCCCAATTCCTGATTGAGTTCCGCGATGGCGAAAATGAGGGCCAGCTTGATGGCGGTTGGATAAGCGTCATTGGTGGATTGGCAACGATTGACATGGTCGATGGGGTGCAGGTGCTGGTAGTCGCCGAGGCGCTGGCCTAGTTTTTCCAGCCCGAGGTTCGCGATCACTTCATTCGCGTTCATATTCGTGCTGGTGCCGGCGCCTCCTTGGATAACGTCAACGCAGAACTGTTCGAGGTGATGCCCGTCCTGGATTTCCCGGCACGATTCGCGGATTGCTGCCGCCTGCCGGGGCGAGAGCACCCCAAGTTCGCAGTTGGCCTGCGCCGCGGCGTTCTTGATCATTGCCAGGGAGCGTACCAAGTGCGGATGCCTGGAGATCGGAATGCCGCTGATGGTGAAGTTTTCCAATGCCCGGGCAGTGTGTGCTCCCCAGTAGGCGTTGGCGGGTACGGGAATGTTCCCGAGCGAATCGGTCTCTATGCGGCTGGTCACGGCTCTATATCCCGCGGTTCTTGATGCAGACGACTTTGGGCTGGGTCATCTCTTCGTAAGCAAAATGGACGCCTTCCCTGCCGAGGCTTCCGTATTTGGAACCCCCGAACGGCATGCCGTCGAACCGATAGTCCGAGGAATCATTGATCATGACTCCGCCTGCGTCGAGTCGGCGCGCGGCTTCCATGGCGTTGCTCAGGGAGTCCGTGAAAATGCCGGCGTGAAGGCTGAATTCGATGGCATTTGCTACTTCAATGGCTTCTTCGAACGTATTGAAAGCATGCAGCATGACAACAGGCCCGAACACTTCTTCCCTCCACAGCCTGCTGTCCGCCGGGACCGCTTCCAGCACAGTCGGCTCAAGCACATTGCCTACCGTCACGTTGCCTGCGAGAAGTGCAGCGCCGTCATGGATGGACTCATCGAGCTTGGCTTTGAGTTCGTCTAACGCAGCGGGGCTGATCATCGGCCCGACGTCCGTCCGCTCATCCGACGGATCTCCGGATACCAATCGGGCTGTCGCTTCCAGGAAGCGCTGGCGGAAATCGGCGTACAACGGTGTGGCTACAAGGATTCGCTGCACCCCCACGCAGTTCTGGCCAGCGGCCCAGAACGCTCCGGAGACGCAAGATTCCACGGCGTCGTCAATGTCAGCATCGCTCAGGACGATGACAGGTGCGTTTCCGCCCAGGTCCATGGAAAGCTTCTTCAGGCCGGCGGCGCGGGCAATGCTTTCCCCAGTGGAGAACCCGCCGGTAAAGGACACCATTCTCACATCCCGGGACCGGATGATGGCTTCGGCTACCTCCCGATCCCCGTGAACAACAGTCAGGACTTCAGGAGAAAGCCCAGCATCCACAAGGGCGTCCGCGAGGAGTTGGGCCGACAGGGGAGTCAGGGCGGAGGGCTTGAGGACCACTGCGTTGCCTCCGGCAATGGCCGGACCGATCTTGTGCGCCACGAGATTGAGGGGGTCGTTGAAGGGCGTGATCGCTGCAATGATGCCAAGCGGTTCGCGCGAGTACCATCCGGTCCGGTCTTCCGAGCCCTCGTATGAGTCAAAGGGAATGACCTCGCCGGCGTTCCGGCGCGCTTCGGCCGCGGACAGGCGAAGGGTATTGACGGCTCGCAATACTTCCTTTCGGGCCTGGCGGATGGTCTTGCCTGACTCGGCAACAATGGTCCGGGCGAACTCTTCGCTTCGCCGTTCAATGTCGGTGGCAGCAGCGTCGAGGATTTTCCCCCGGGTGTTGCGGGACAGTGCCCGTGCTTTTCGCGCGCCGGCCCGGGCCACTTCGAGCACGGCGTCGGCGGCACAAGCGTCGGTCAGGGAGACCGTGCCGACGATCCTGCCATCGTAGGGGCTCGTCACTTCACGGAACCGTGGCAGCACCATTTCCGTGGCGCAGAGTGTGGACTCAGACATGTGCGGCCGCCCCTGTCTTTGCTGAGTGGATGGCGATGATGTCTGAGAGCAAGGCGTAGGCGGTCTCCACGCGACCTGCTCCAGGTCCCGATACGGTAACCGGGCCAAGTAGATCGGTATCGAAGGAGACGGCGTTCGTAGCGCCCGAAACGCCGGCAAGTCCGTGGTCAAGGGGCACCGCGACCGGTGCTACACCTGCGGTGACGGTCCCGTCAGGATTCCGCCGTGCCGAACCGACGAGCTTCCAGCGGCGTCCGTTCCGGGATGCCGTTCGGACATCTTCCGCCGTGACCGTCGAGATCCCTTGCCGCCGGACGTCCTTGAGTTCGATGCCCGCGTCAAGCAGTTCGTTGGCGAGGATGAGGACCTTGAGCTGGACATCGTAGCCCTCGATGTCTGCTGCTGGGTTCGCCTCGGCGTAACCGAGTTCCTGTGCCTCGCTGACGGCAGCTTCGAAGTCCAGGCCGGCTTCCATTCGACCGAGCACGTAATTGCTGGTTCCGTTGAGAATGCCTTCGAAACCATTCAACCGGAGTCCTGAAAACATCTTCTTCGCCAAACGGATCACCGGCGTGCCACTCATGACGGCTCCTTCGTATTCGAAGTAGACGCCATTATGCGCGGCCAGGGAATTCAGTTCGGCCCCACGGAGGGCAACCGGTCCTTTGTTCGTGGTGCAGACGCTCTTGCCCGATTCGAGGGCCCACCGCACATGGGAGACCGCAGGTTCGCCGTCGTCGGGGTTTGTGAAGGTGGCTTCGCAGATGATGTCTGCTGTGCACGAGCGGATGACCGACTCATTGTTGGTGTCCGCGGATCCCCCGTGTTCGGCGAAGGTTTCGCTCCCGCCGCCAAGGCCCAGGGCCATGGAGAGGTCGATACCCTCTGGCTGGACCAGGGATCCGAGGCGAAGGTCGGTGATTGCCACGACCCGGAGGCCAAAGCCCAGCCCGGAACGAAGTGCCTCATTGCGTGTTGCGATCAGTTCGGCCAGGGTCCTGTTGACGCCGCCAAAGCCGATCAGGGCAATGTCATAGGTGGTCATGCTGCTCCTTCAGTCAGTTACATCGGTCCTCCAATATTGACCGGATTCCATGTCAGCCATGGCATGTGATTCCGGCCGAAGACTAGGGCGAATCGACCATCCGCATGGCGATTCGACATCAGCGTCCGCAAGTAACATGCGTGCAACATATACATGTCCAAATGTTTTTAATGACCAATTCGACTACGCTGTGTTATCTTCATCACCATCCCCTTGCGCACCTCCGGCAATCCGGATCACCCCTCGACCCCCGAGGTATCACGCGCATTCTTCGCACCTGATTCGACCACCAACCTGACCACCGACCCCGGAGGCACCATGGAATCCTCATTACCCGTCGCGCTAGAACCACAGCTCTCATCCCCTCCGTTGTCTGAATCCGGGCTACGCCGGTCCATGGGGCCCAGGCACCTCGTCATGATCGCCATGGGCGGGGTGATCGGCTCCGGACTTTTCTTGAGTTCCGGCTACACGATCTCCCAGGCCGGACCGCTCGGCGCGGTCATCGCCTACCTGATTGGCTCCTTCGTGGTCTACCTGGTAATGGCATGCCTTGGCGAACTTGCCATCGCGTACCCAGTCTCGGGAGCCTTCCACATCTACGCATCGCGGTCGATCGGACCAGCCACGGGATTCACCACAGCGTGGCTCTACTGGCTTTGCTGGGCCGTGGCCATCGGCTCGGAATTCACAGCGGCCGGCCTCCTCATGCAGCGATGGTTTCCAAACATCGACGTGTGGGTCTGGTGTGTCATCTTTGCCGCCGTTCTTTTCGGCCTCAACGCCGTCTCTTCGCGGTTCTTCGGAGAGTCGGAGTTCTGGTTCGCGATCATCAAGGTCGGCGCCATCATCGTCCTGATCGTGCTCGGGGGTGCCGCACTATTTGGTTTCCACCCATTGAGCGAGACCGGCAACCATCCCTTCCTCCTCGAGAACTTCAACACCACCGGGGGTCTCTTCCCCAACGGATTCACTGGCGTTCTGGTCACCGCGCTTGCAGTGTTCTATGCCTTCTCCGGTTCCGAGCTCATCGGCGTAGCGGCAGGCGAAACCGCGGATCCTGCCAAGAGCATTCCGAAGGCCATGCGCAGTACCGTCGTCCGGTTGCTGATCTTCTTCGTCGGGGCCATCGCGGTCATCGCCGCCACCATCCCGTTTGATCAGATCGGCCTGGACCAGAGCCCGTTCGTGACGGTCTTTTCCTCCATCGGCATCCCGTTTGCCGCCGACGCCATGAATTTCGTCATCATCACCGCGCTCCTTTCCGCCGGCAACAGCGGTCTCTTCTCGTGCGCCCGCATGCTGTACTCTCTCTCGGACGAAGGACATGCCCCTCGCGTGTTGCGAAAGCTGACCCGGCGCGGCATCCCTATGGTTGCGCTCTCCGTGAGCATGGTGGGTGGCCTGGCATCGCTCATCAGCAGCGTGGTTGCGCCCGAGACGGTGTACTTGGCCCTGGTGTCCGTCGCAGGGTTCGCCGTCGTCGGCGTGTGGATGTCCATCGCCGCATCACATTTCTTCCACAGGCGGACTTTCGTCAAGAATGGCGGCAACGTCGCGGCCCTTCCCTACAAGGCCCCGCTGTTCCCCCTAGTTCCGATCCTGGCGTTCTCGCTCTGCTTCATTTCGTTGATCGGTATCGGGTTTGACCCGAACCAGGTAGCCGCCCTCTACTTCGGGGTCCCCTTCGTAGGAGCCTGCTACGCCTTGTTCTATCTCAAGTACGGACGCAAGGCGCGCACGGCCGCGCCGTCTTTGCTGGATCGCTGACCATCGTTCACCCAGCTCTCGGCCGGGGATTGCTGTCCCTGGCCGAGGGCTGTCCGACGGATCGTCAGCCATCCGAGGCTTCAGCTGGCCGGGATCATGACCCACTTCCCCAAAAATGACAACCGCCATATCGAAGAGGCACTGCTGCGCTTTCAAACCCAGACACTGGCGCTGCTCGACATCGCCGGGGCTTCCCGGGAAGAAGTGCTGCTCCATTGCGCCAATTCCTATGCTGCGCTGCACGTTACCGGCTCTTGGCTGGACATGGTCCGCGCGGGGGCCGTTCTCTATGGCGATTCTGATGCGACGGTGGGCCGCTTCCAACGGTGCCTGACCTTCAAAGCCCGGATCGCCTCTGTCAACAGGTATCCTGCCCGCACAAAAGTCGGATATGGCCTCACCCACACGCTGGACCGGGACTCAAAGTCGGCATCGGTGACCGCAGGATACGGCGACGGCTATCGTCGCGCGCTTGCCCGCGGAGGCCACGTGCTCGTCCGTGGCCGCCGTGTCGCCATCGTCGACCTTGTTTCGATGAATTCCATGGTTGTTGACGTAACCGACATCGCCGACGCCTCTCCGGGCGACGAGGTTGTGCTGTTCGGAAAGCAAGGAGCCGAAGAAATCACCGTTGAGGAGATGGAGATCGGCGAACTCGGCAATCCTCGCCGATCTCTACACCGTGTGGGCAGGAGGAAGCCGCGTTCCGGTCAACGGGGACGTGTGAGAATAGGGCCTGATGAAGCTCGGAAGGAGCATTGACAATGGATTCTTCCTCGGAAGCGTCGTCCATGGCACAAGGACTTCGGATTGTGCGCTTGGTCGCGGAGCGGGAGAAGTGGGGCCGGCGGCTCCTCGGCGTCTCCCAGCTCGCCTCCGAGTTGGACATGGAACAAAGCCGCGTATCCCGGCTGACCCAGGAACTGTGTGATCTGGGACTTCTGGAACGGGTCGAACGCGGTCCGTTCCGGACAGGCCCGCGATTTTTCGGCCTCGCGGCGTCGCTTAATACTGGCTGGGTTCGCCAATCAAGAACCGAGTTGGAGGCGCTGGTGGCCACGCTTGGCCTCCGATCCAGGGTTTCTGTCCGCGAGGGCTTCCGGGTAATTCTCCTGCGCGCATCCAGCAATGACGCGCTCCCTGGCAGCTTCGTCAAACCTGGAATGGTGACGCCGACATGGTGCACGGGATCAGGCCGGGCACTCTTGTGGGATCACGAGCAGGCCGCGATTCAAGATCTCCTCAAGGACGCCAACTTCATCGGTGTCGGCGGTCCGGGCGCGGCCCACTCGACCGAAGAGGTCTGCGAGCTGATGGACAGGGACCGGAACCGGGGCTTCATAGTGGCGGCCGAAGAATTCGAACATGGCGTCTACGAATTAGCCGTTCCTGTCCGTGACCCGGAAGGAACGATTCTTGCTTCACTTAGTGTTCTGGGCAACCGGCCCCAGATCGAGCCCAGGGCCGGGAAAATCGCCAAGATTCTCACGGAAGCCGCCGCGCGGCTCGGATCATGCGGTCGCAGTACTCGGGACAATACGGGAGGAAGGGGCCTTGCGAGCTAGGCCAGCGCCTGCGGCAGTCCCTGACCCATCGTCGATTCGAGCCACTTTCCCCACGACACGAGAGCCGAGGCGCAGAGTTCCCGCCGCGCTGCCAGCCGTGTCTTAGGGCCCACGACCTGCAGGGCAGCCACCACTTCGCGTTTGAAATCCCGTACGGGAACGGCTAGGGAATACAAGCCTGGTTCTGCTTCCTCATCCACGATGGAATACCCCCGCCCCCTAGCCTCATGCAGCCGCGTCAGGAAGTCCTCGACATCGACTGGAGTATTGGGGCCGTGGCGAACAAATGCAGAGGACGCGAAAACGGTTCGGACCTCGGCGTCGGACGCCTCCCACAACAATGCCTGGCCGGCGTCGCTGCAGTAGGCCGGGTAAGGCCGGCCCAACCACGAACCGACCATGTTGCTGCTCGCCGGAATACGCTCACCGACCGTCACCGTGCTGTCACCGCTCAGCACTCCGAGAAAGCATCCTTCGTTCGTTTCGCCGGCAAGGCCCTCCAAGGCAGTGATCCCGTCCGTCTGCAGCCGTTGTTCGGTCAAAAGCTGGGCGTCGGTAAAGAGTGACCAGTTCAGGTTGTAGGACCGCCGCTCGGCGCGTTCCAGGAACCCTTCTTGTTCCGCGACTCGCAGGCTCCGCGAAACCTGGCTGCGATCCTTGCCTAAATCGGCTGCAATATCGGCGACCGTGCCGCCGGCGAGGCCTTCGGCGTTGCGGGAGCCGACTGCAAGGACAGCCATGATTCCCCGTCCCATGCTGGATGTCTTAGGCATGGATCTGATTCTAGCCACCGGACGGGCGTGACTCAGTGGATAGCAAACACCCGGGCGGGAAAGCCGCTGCCCTCAAGGGGTTTTGGCCACGTCGCAACCAGGGCGGCACCCTTTTCCGGAAGACCATCCAGGTTCGCCAATAGCTCGATCTGCCAACGGTTCTGTCCCAGCACGTATGTCTCCAGGCTAAAGTCCTTGCGGGAAGTGGCCAGCCCCGGGTCCGTGTCTGTCTGTTCATGACCTACAGCCGCAATCGACCGTCGTTCAATCAGGAAGGTGAGGGCCTCCTGCGACCAGCCCGGAGTGTGACTGATGCCTTCGTCGTCCCTGTTCGCCATGGCGTCGGCATCGGGCCAACGTCGGCTCCAGCCTGTCCGCAGTGCCACAAAGCTACCCGTCGGGACAGTGCCGTTTCGGCTTTCCCATGCGTGGATGTCCGCCACCGTGGGGGTGGCATCGGGATCAGCCTTGACCCGTTCTGAAATGTCCAGGATGACCAGCGGAAGGATCATGTCTCCTACCGGGATCTGATCCAAAGACCGGCCGCCGCGGATGAAATGTGAGGGGGGATCAACGTGTGTTCCCCATTGCCCGATGATCGAATAGCGGTGCGCCGTGAATCCGTCGCCATTCTCCAGATCGAACACGGCTTCCCTGATCTCGTCGGGGAAAGCGGGGAAGTGCGGTTGGCCTGGGTGGAATGCATGCGTCAAGTCGGCGAACGTCCTGCCCGCTATGAGGGGCTGGAGCCCGTCCCAAAAATCCGTCGTGGCGTTGTCGGTCATGATGCGACCCCGCTCTCGCGGGCCTCTGCCAGTGCGGTGGATGAGACGCTCACGACGCCGGATAGCTCTATGACAGGGACTTCCCAAGGGTGGATCTCCACAAGGTGACGCATGAACCGATCCACCCGCTCGTCGTCCAGGGCGGCGTCGAAGTACGTCGTGAAGACAAAGGTCGGCGAAATGGTCCGCTGGCCCACTTGCCCCAAGGTGGGGTTGGCGCCTTCAGCCACGGTGAATCCTTCGAATCCCACGCCAGACTCGAAAACGTGCCTGTAGTTTCCAAAGTCCCCCAACTCCGGGGAGTCCGCCAAGGCCTGAAGCAGTGCCGTAATGCCGTGGTCATTCCGGAACGCACCGGCCTCGCCCTCAGCGAGCCCAGCGAAAGTCTCGGACGCGATAGGCCAATGTACGCGCAGCTTGCGCACTGATTTCATTTCTATCTTCAAGGGGTCCTCTTCCCTGCGCTTGGCGCAGATTGCTTGACTGCCATGGTGGCATAACAGGCCTGATCATTACAAGCATTTTCAAATGCTCATAATGACCAATATAGTGAAAGGGTGGTCACGCTGGACCATCTCGTCCCCACATGGGCACGAATGAAGATCAACTGCTTGGAGCCCCGAACGATGCCCAGTAAGATCACGCTGTCCCGCATGCTCGACGCCGGCTCGAAGCTGACGCTGGACGGCGCACTCGCCACTGAGCTCGAGGCGCGGGGCTGCAATCTGGAGGACCCACTTTGGTCGGCCAAGGTGCTTCTGGAACAACCGCAGCTGATCAAGCAAGTGCACCGCGACTATTTCGGTGCGGGCGCCAAAGTTGCAATCACGGCGAGCTATCAGGCCACGCCACAAGGATTTGGACAGCGCGGCGTTTGCGAAGTGGAAGCCTTGGAATTGGTGGCATTGAGCGTACGCCTGGCCGACGATGCGAGGCGCGAATACTTGGCTGAAAACCCGGAAGCGGGACCCCTGCTGATTGCCGGATCAGTAGGCCCTTATGGCGCCTACCTCGCTGACGGTTCGGAATACCGCGGGGACTACACCCTCAGCCGGATCGAGTTCATGGAATTCCACAGGCCCCGGATCGCGGCGCTGGTGGAGGCGGGAGTGGACCTGCTGGCATGTGAGACGTTGCCTTCGGTTTCGGAGGCGAAGGCACTGTTGGCACTCGTAGAAGAGTTCAACGTCGAAGCATGGTTCTCCTTCACGCTACGGGACGGGGAGCACATCAGCGACGGCACAACGCTGGCCGACGTCGCAAGGCTCTGTGCAACGCAGCCGCGCGTCGTCGCGATCGGCGTAAATTGCGTGCCTCTGGAACTGGTCTCTCCGTCGCTTCGAGCCCTACGCAAAGTCACCTCAATCCCGTTGATCGCGTATCCGAATTCCGGCGAAAGCTATGACGCTCTAACCAAGACCTGGACGCCCGGCCCGGCCGTGGGCGGTGCTGATGGCAAGCAACCTGCAAGCATTGCGGAAGGAGCCGGCATCTGGCAAGAACTTGGCGCTCGGCTTATTGGAGGGTGCTGCAGGACGACACCGCAGGATATTGCTGGGATCGGTCGATATATGTGAGCGGGCGTTCGCTCACAGCCGTTGATATGTGAGCGAGGGTCCGCCCGCGACCGTTGATATGTGAGCGGGCGTCCGAGAACTCAGGGGGGCGGGGGAGCCGGGCCTGCCTAGGCCTCCAGGACGTATGTCCTGAGATCGTCGAGGGTCTGCTGCATGTGCGCGTCCATGGCCTCGCGGGCCCGGGGAGCGTCGCCGGCTTCGAGGGCTTTGAGGATGGCCCGGTGATGTCCGATCGCGTGCCGCTGGATATCGGGGATTTGCGAGGTCTGGGTGCGTCGGGTTTCCAGGACCCGGTGCAGGGGTTCAAAGAGCACGGCCACGAACACGTTGCCGGAGGCGTGCAGGATGACATCGTGGAAGCCCAGGTCCGCTTCGACGAACGCGCTCACATCGTTGGAATCGTGCGCCTTCTGCATGGCGGACACGTGAACCTGCAGCTGGTCGATTTCTTCGGGGGAGACCCGTGAAGCGGCGAGTTCGCAGGCGCCGGTCTCGAGCATGCGGCGCAACTCGATGAGCTGGACGGCCGCTGCGGCGTCGTTCTTTCCTTCCGAAGCCGCACGCAGCACAGCTTCGAGGGAAGCCCAGCGGTTCAGAGGGTTGACGAACGTCCCCCGGCCGCGCTCCACGCTCAGGATTCGCTGGGCCTCGAGGGTCTTCATGGCCTCGCGGACCGTCATGCGGCTGACTTCATGCTTGGCGCTCAGCTCGAGTTCGCCGGGAACCACTGTGCCCGGCGGAAATTCGCCCGCGACGATGCGGTCCAGCAGCTCGTCAGCGACGACGCCGACCAGCGACTTGCGTGCCATGGTGCTCCGTTCCTAGATGTCTGACATCTTACGCTGGCGGTTGCGGGCTTTCGTTCCAAAACGCGCCGAGCGCCCGGGCGCAATCCTGCGGCTGCTCCCAATGGACACTGTGCCCGGCGTCGGGGATCGCCACGAGCCTGCGCAGCGGGCTGGCTGCCACGAAGGCTTCCGCCTGGTCCAGCGAACGTAATCGGTCCCCGACGCCGGCAATCACCAGCGTTGGAACCGTCACCTTTTCGGGGACATCCGCCGTTACCCCCGCCATGGCTGCGAGGCCGCTGGGGCCAAGGACCTCGAAAGGCAGCTCAAATCCTCGGCTCAGCAAGCGATTGTCCTCCGGCGACAACGCCCCGAACCAGGCCTTCATGCACTTGGCGCGCGTCGCGTCGTCAACGAAGCCTTGCCGTAGCTGGGATTCGAGCATCGATTTGAAGCCTTCGTTCGGCGGAGCCGGAACCATGCCGATCAAGGCCACGCTGGCCACGAGCCCCGGGTGCCGCGCGGCCAGTGTCAGCGCCACGCTTCCGCCCATCGAGTGGCCCGCAATGTGGACCGGTGCCGCGTTCCTGGCAGCAACGGCAGCGACGGAATCGGCAGCTGATTCCAGAGTCCACTGGAAGCCCGGAGGCAACATGTCCCCGCGGTGATACCCAGGCAAATCGACGATCCAGACGGTTTGTCCGGCGTCGAGCAACTCGGTGGCGAGTGGCTCCCAATAGGCGGACGTCGACGCCCAGCCGTGCAGCAACAGGACGGGAGGTTGGGGCGGAAAGTCCGCCTTAACGGCAGCCGCTGGGAAGCGCATGTCCACGTGTAATGCCGCGGCGGCGGGAGGCTCTTGAAGCATGCGCCAAGCATAGTGACGACTGACACTTGCACAGCCGAAAGCAGGTGTGTCACACTAGCACTCAAATATTAGATGTCTGACATCTTACATTTACCTCAAACCACGATGGAGTGCACAGTGACCCTTGAAGCCGATGTTCTGGCCGCCTTCCCGGCTGAAGTCCAGATCCCCGCTCAGCTGGTTGCCGACGCTGTAGCGGCGTCTTCCGCAGCCTCGCCCCGAGTCCTGGTAGTCCTCGACGACGACCCCACGGGCACCCAATCAGTCGCCAACCTGCCGGTCCTCACCCGCTGGGAGGTCGCCGATTTCACGTGGGCGTTCGCCCACATCGCGGAAAGCCATTCTCAGCCTGCCGTCTACGTGCTGACCAACACGCGCAGCCTGGACCCGGTTGAGGCCGCTGCCCGCAACGAGGAAATCGTGCGGAACGGGCTCGCCGCCGCGGGCTCCCAGCTGCGCTTGGGATTCGTCAGCCGCTCCGACTCCACCCTCCGTGGCCACTACCCGCTGGAACCGGACGTCATTGCCGCCACTGTCACGGACGTGACCGGCGAAGCGACCGACGGCGTCGTGATCGTCCCGGCGTTTCCCGACGCCGGGCGGGTCACCGTTGGCGGCGTGCACTACACGCGCGGCACCGGGCACGACGCCGGCAAGCTCACCCCGGTTGCCGAGACCGAGTTCGCCAAGGATGCGAGCTTCGGCTTCGCCAACTCGGAGATGGCCAGGTATGTGGAGGAGAAGTCGCAGGGCCGGTTCCAGGCCAGCGATGTGATCGTCCTGGACCTGAACATCATCCGTGCCGGGGCCTCAGCCCAGGACCCTGCCATTTCCGCCAAGGCCATCGCCGACGCGATCGAACCCGCCACGGACTCCACGCCGATCGTTGCGGACATCGTCACCGAGAACGACTTCCGGGCACTCGCCCTCGGACTGGAAGAGGCCGAACGCCGCGGCAAGAAGCTCCTCTACCGGGTGGGCCCGCCCTTCGTCCGCGGCCGCATCGGCCAGGAAATCCGTGAGGCGCTCAGCGGTGAGGAGGCCTACGAAGGCAACACTCCCTCCACAGCCGGTGGCCTCATCGTTGTTGGTTCGCACGTTGGCGTCACCACGCGCCAGCTCAATGCCCTGACGGCCCAGCATGGCGCCGCCCGGATCATCGAGATCGACGTCGAGAAACTGCTCGCTAGCGGCGCGGAGGCCTACTTGGACGAGACGGTCGCCGCCGTCGTCATTGCCCTCCGCAATGGAGACGTCATCGTCCACACGAGCCGCCTGCTCATCAAGACGGACGACGCCGCGGCGAGCCTGAAGATTGCCCGCACCGTCTCTGCCGCCGTCGTCGCGATCGTGAACCGGACGCTCAAGACCTTCCCGCCGCGCTTCGTCATCGCCAAGGGCGGCATCACGTCCTCGGACGTGGCAGCGCACGGCCTGGAAATCCGCCACGCGATAGTCCGCGGCCCCATGTTGCCCGGCATCGTCTCGCTGTGGGAGCCGGTGGACGGGCCCGCGAAGGGCATCCCGTACATCGTCTTCGCCGGCAACGTGGGCGACGACGAATCCCTGACTCAAGTCACGCGCAAGCTCAGTAACACCTTCCCCACTTGCTCCCTGACCTCGCAAGCTCGGCCAGGGAACCCGGCAAGTGTGGGCCCGAACTAATTCAATGGAGAACACCATGACCAGCAACTACACCGTCGCCGTCCTCGGCCTGGGCGCCATGGGCCTGCCGATGGCCACCCGCCTGGCGACCCAGCTCACCGTCCATGGCTTCGACATCGCCGAGCCGCGCCTGAAGCTCGCCGCCGACGCCGGGATCCGCACCTTCGCTTCGGCGCGCGAAGCCTCCGAAGGCGCCGATGCCTTGCTCCTTGCCGTGCGCAACGGCGAACAGCTCGATGATGTCCTCTTCGGCGAGAACGGCGTTGCCGCGGTACTGAAGCCGGGCGCCGTCGTGATTCTCGGCAGCACTGTCGGTACCGAAGCCATTCCGGCTACCGTGGCCCGCCTGGCCGAATACGGCGTCGAACTCGTGGACGCGCCGCTCTCCGGCGGCCCCAAGCGTGCCGGGGAAGGCGACCTCCTGATCGTGGTTGGCGCGACGCCGGCGGCCCAGGAAAAGGCCCGCCCCGCGCTCGAACTGCTGGCCTCCACGCTCACCGTTGTTGGCGACAAGCCCGGCGACGGCCAGGCCCTCAAGACCGTCAACCAGCTGTTGTGCGGCGTGCACATCGCCGCTGCCGCCGAGGCCATGGCGCTCGCCGACGCCCTCGGACTGGACCAGGCGAAGACCCTCGCGGCCCTGGAAGCAGGTGCCGCTGGCTCGTTCATGCTGTCCAACCGCGGCCCACGCATCCTCGAGGCTTACACCGAGGATGGCGCCGAGGTCCTCAGCCGCCTGGACATTTTCGTGAAGGACATGGGCATCGTCGGCAAGGCGACCCGCGCCGCCGGCCTGGCAGCACCTGTTGCCGCCGCTGCCGAACAGCTCTACCTCCTCGGCCAGGCCCAAGGCCTCGCCGCCGCCGACGACTCCGCCGTCATCAAGGTTGTCGCGCCCGTCAGGCGTACAAACTAACCCCAAAGAAACGTGCGACGACGGCGGTCCCCCCTCCGCCGTCGTCGCCCCTCTCGCCGGCCTCGAGTCCAGGCCGGCTCTGTCAAAGGAGACACCCCTGATGATTCCCCTCATCAATTCCTTGGCGGTCCGGGCAGCTGATGCCCCCGCCATCAAACCGTCCGTAGCCCTTGGGACCCCGCTGCTGCTGACCATTGCAGTTGCGGGCGTCGCGCTGCTGTTGCTCATGATCATCCGCTTCAAGATCCAGGCCTTCGTGGCATTGCTGGCCGTGAGCATCCTGGTGGCCGTTGCCGCGCAGATCCCCTTGGCGGACGTATTCACCGTCGTGGCCAACGGCGTGGGCGGAACCATGGGCAAAGTCGCATTGCTGATTGCCCTCGGCGCCGTGTTGGGCCGCATGATCGAGGTGTCCGGCGGCGTGCAATCGCTGGCCAACCACTTCACCGAGAAGCTCGGTGCCAAGCGCGTCGCCGTGGCACTGACCGCCGTCGGCTTCCTCGTTGCCATTCCGGTGTTCTTCGAAGTAGGCATCATCGTCCTGGTGCCGATCGTCTACGCCTTCGCGAAGATCGCCAAGCTGCACCCCATCAAGTTCGGCCTTCCCATGGCCGGCATCATGCTCTCGATCCATGTCGCCGTTCCTCCCCACCCGGGCATCGTTGCCGGGGCAGGCGTGATGGGTGCCGACATCGGTCTCATCGCGATGATTTCGCTGATCATCTGCGTGCCGCTGGGTTTCCTGTCCTACTGGGTTGCCAGCATCATGAACCGCAAGGACTACGAGCTGCTGCCCGGCGTCCGAGACCAGATCGAAGAATTCGGCTCCGATTCCCTGGTGCGCGTCGGCCACGACGGTCCCGGTGCCAGCGCAGTCGCCCCGCCGCGTCCGGGCTTGATCATATTCCTCATCGCCGCTCCGATCGTCCAGATCCTGCTCGGCACGGCCGGTACCCTCCTGATCAACAAGAAGGACTACTGGTACGGCGTCGCGTCTTTCGTGGGCAACCCGTTCTTCGCCCTGCTGGTGGCCGTTGCGCTCGCGTTCTTCCTGCTGGCGGTCCGCCGCCAGTGGTCACTCAAGGAAACCGGCGAAATCTTCGAAGGCGCGCTGCCTCCCATCGCCTCGATCCTCATGGTGGTTGCTGCCGGCGGCGTGTTCGGCGGCGTCCTGCAGGTCTCCGGCATCGGCGCGGCCTTGTCCCAGACGCTGGACTCCCTGGGCGTACCGATCATCCTGCTCGGCTTCATCATCTCCCTGGCATTGCGTGCTGCACAGGGTTCGGCCACGGTTGCCATCGTCACCACCACGGGCCTCCTCTCGGCTGCCGTGGCGCACGGCGGCTACACCCCGGCGCAGATCGCCGTGATCGTGATCGCCATCGGCTTCGGCGGCTTGGGCCTGTCCCACGTGACCGACGCCGGGTTCTGGGTGGTGGTGCGCTACTACGGCCTCACGGTCTCCGACGGGCTCAAGACCTGGACCGTGCTCACCACCATCCTGGGCGTCGCCGGCTTCCTGCTCAGCTATGTCGCCTGGATCCTGGTGGGAGGCCTGGCCCACTGATGCGTGTACGCCTTGACGATCTTGTAGGCTCCGCGCTGGAGCGAGGGGCAGCTGTCCCGGCCTTCACATGCTACGACTTCACCACCGCCCTCGCCGTGGTGGCTGCATCCGAGGAATCCGGCCGAGGCGTCATCCTGCTGGTCGCACCCAAGACAGCCGGCACTCCTAGCGGCTTGCGACTGATCACGGCGCTGCGCGCCTTGGCCGACGACGCCAGCGTTCCGGTCTCGGTCCAGCTGGACCACGCCTCGGACCTGGAGGTCATCCGTGACTCCGTGGCTGCTGGTGCCGACGCCGTCCTGGCCGATGGTTCTTCCCTCCCGTTCGAGGAGAACATCGCCCTGGTCTGCTCCGTACATGAGGTTTTGGTCGGCGCCGGTGCTTCCCACATCGTGATTGAAGCGGAACTCGGTGGGCTGGCGGGCGATGAAGACAAGGCTTTCGGCGTTGACACCAGCCCCCATCCCGCGGGCCTGACCGATCCCGAACAGGTGTTGGAATTCGTTTATCGCACTGGTGCCCAGCTCCTGGCCGTGGCCGTGGGGAATGCCCATGGCCGTTACACCGGAGAGCCCAAGCTGCACTGGGACGTGCTGGAGGACATCGCATCGCGGACTGAGCTTCCGCTCGTACTCCACGGCGCGTCGGGCATCCCTGCTGCGGACCTGGTCAAAGCCACATCCATGCGCGTGGGCAAGGTGAACTTCAACACCGAGCTGCGCACTGGCATCCTCGCCACGCTCGAGGCCGAGACCACCGCGCACCGGGCCGACGGCGAGAACCTCCAGGGCCTGCTGGGGCACTGGAGTTCCTCCGCCTCGACGTTCGCGGGAGCAACGCTGGACATGCTCAGCCGCTAGGCAGGGCTCGCGGGGCGACCGCGCGGGAAGCGAACCCAAGCAACACAGGGAGGCTAGGATCAGCACATGATCCTGGCCTCCCTGCTTTTTGCCCTCATTGCCGGCTTGTTGCACGTCTACATCTTCAGCATGGAGTCCATCACGTGGACCCATCCGGCGACGTGGAAGCGCTTCAGTGTCGCTTCCCAGTCCGACGCCGAAACCACCAAACCCCTCGCCTACAACCAGGGCTTCTACAACCTCTTCCTCGCCATCGGGGCGCTCGCCGGGATTGTTTTTGTCATGATCGGTCACCCGCAGGTGGGCTGGACCCTCGTCTTCAGCTCGTGCGGCTCGATGCTGCTGGCGGCAATCGTGCTTGCCTTGAGCGGCAAGAAGTACCTCCGACCCGCCGTTCTTCAGGGCACGACGCCGCTACTCGCCGTCGTGCTCGGCATCCTTGCCGTCGCGCTCGGCTAGAGATATGAGCGAGCGTTGGCGAAAAGGCGTCAGATGTGAGCGAGCGTGCTACGAGGCAAACGCTCGCTCACGTATATGCCCTCCAATCCCGTCGCTCGCTCACTTATGCGGGCTTTTGGCGTGACGCTAGCTCACCCGTCAAAACCCTGAACCCCAGTTCCGGATTGAATCCATGGATCTCCCGCGTGTCCAATACAGACATGAAGGCCAGGATTTCCTCCGTGATCACCTGCCCGGGAACCAAGACAGGGAATCCCGGCGGGTAGGGGGTGACGAAGGACGCCGAGACCATCTCCTCTCCTGCCCCGACCCTTCGCGCAAGTTCGGCAGCAGTGAAGTATTCGCAGGATCCGGCCTTGTAGCTCTCAAAATAGGCGTCCCGCATGTTGCCGTCCGGCGTGTCCGCGTCCCTGCGGAACCGTTCGGCGAAGCGGCTGAAGTCCGGCAAGGGCGGCGGCGTGCTGGTCAGTGCCGCGACACGGGCACGGCGGGCCCGCTGGCCCAAGCCGCTCAGGCCGGATTGCTCGTCTTCGAAGGTCTCGGCCAGCTTGACCAGGACCTCGACGAGGTAGGCGACGGCACTTCGCGAGGTGCCAATGTTGGTCATGAAGAGAACGCTGTTCCTTGACGTCTTGTTGACCTGGATCCCGTACTTGTCCATCAGGAAGTCGTGCTTGAAGGTATCGCCGTCCACGCCGGTGAGGCCGATATGCAGGGTCAAACGGCTCGGATCAACAACGAATTCGTCCCGCTCCCAGGCTTCCGACATGGCCGCCAGCCCGTCGCGGAGCGGCATTTGCCGGCTGGTTTCGCGGTACTGCGCAGGTATGAGGTCCTGGGTGCCGAGGACGCGGAAGTACTTCTTCAGCAAGGGGTGCCTCGCCACGGCCTGGGCGATGCTGACCGCGAGATCTGCCTGCCGTTGCACGAGTTCGTATCCTTCGAACTCGACCTGCCGCCGTCCCATGTCCAAGGAAGCCAGGATCTGGTAGTTGGGCGACGTGGAGGTGTGCGTCATATACGCCTCCCGGAAGCTCTCCTCGTTCAACTGGCCGAAGTCCTGGTCATGGATGTGGATCATCGAACCCTGCCGGAGCGACGTCAGGGTCTTGTGGGTCGACTGCGTCGAGTAGACCCTCAGGCGGGCCTTCGCCGGATCCGGCACCAGCCGTGTCTTCAGGAGCAGCTCATCGCTGACGTGCCCGACGCCGGAACCCGGGCCGCCGTCGTCGGGCTCGCTGCCGCCCGCCGCGCCGTCGGCCGCCCCGCCCGCCGCGCCAAGCTCGCGCAATTGCTGGGCGTAGCGGGCCGCATAAGCCGGATCCGCGAACTTTGCCTCGAGTGATCGGGCCGAAGCCATCGCAGTGCGGCGGCGGTAGATGTGGTGGAAGCCCGCGAATGCGAACCAGGCCTCGTCCCATAGGAATACCAGGTCCGGTTTGATGGCGAGGCACTCCTCCATCACTCGTTCGACGTCGTACACAATGCCGTCGAACGTGCAGTTGGTGAGGGCAAGCATCTTGACCTCGTGGAGCCTGCCTGCCCGGCGGTAATCCAGGAGCATCCGCTTGATGCTTTCCAAGGGAACCGCGCCATAGAAGGAGAAATCGTTCAAGGGGTACGCGTCCAAATATGAGACTTGCGCGCCGGCCAGCATAAGGGCGTAGTGGTGCGATTTGTGGCAGTTCCGGTCCACCAGGACCACATCACCGGGAGCCAGGATCGATTGGTGCACGATCTTGTTGGCTGTTGACGTTCCGTTGGTGACGAAAAGCGATTTTTGGGCGCCAAATGCCCGGGCCGCCAGCTTCTGGGCTTGTTTGAGGGAGCCGTGCGGATCCAACAACGAATCGAGCCCGCCTGACGTGGCAGAGGTTTCAGCAAGGAGCAGGTTGAGGCCGTAGAAATCGCCCAGATCGTTGATCCACTTGGAATGGATGACCGATCCGCCCCGGGATACCGGCAGGGCATGGAAAACACCGGCGGGTTTGCGGCTGTATTGCTGGACCGCGTGGAAGAACGGCGCTTCATACCGTTCCGCGATGCCGGCCAGCAAGGACAAATGGAGCTCTAGCCCGTCCTGGCGGCGGAATATCCGGCGGAATTGGCGGGTCAAGGAACCGGCGAGTTCTTCGATCCCCACGCCCGCCACAAGGTAGAGATCAAGCTCGGGGCGGAGTTGGCCCAGCTTCTCCGCCAAGCTCAGGATCCGGTCCAACGGTCGCTGGGGGAGTGACTTCCCCAAGAACCTGCCCAGGAAGCTGCGCACGTCCCGGCTCAGGCGCTGCCTGCTGTCGGGAACGAACCCCGGCCGCAGCACACACGCCTGGATGTCGGGGTTGAGCAGGACAGCCACGATGGCGTCCTCGAAGCTCGGCACGAACACGAGCTCGTAGTTGAAGGCGTCGGCGGGGCGGCGCTGGCTGAGCAGTTCGGTCTGAAGTGCTTCACGGTCGGCGCTGGAGACATCATCGATCACGAGGACCTCGAACCGCTTGCGCGATTCGGCGGGTTCTTCAACCCGTTCCGCTTCGCGTTCGGGGTCCGGCGATGGTTCCTGGGCATGTTGGTTGTGGCCGGCAACGCGTCGCGCGACTGGCTCTATGAGACTTAGCGCCTCGGGGTATTCTCCAGCCTCCAGGATTCGCCGCAATTCCATGACATATTGCTGCCCCGGAGACGCCCAATACATTTCGAGGGATTCCAGCAGCGGCAACAGCCTTCGAACCTCCTGCGGCAGTTCGCGCGGCTGCCGGCCGGCGAAGGTCCGGGCGCCGGCGGCCAGCTGTTTGACGGCGTAGCCAAGGAACTCCCACGCGTCCGCGCGCACCCGCCACGCGCTGCTGGGGACCTCGCCGCCGGCCTCTGAGTCGTCGTCGGCGTTTGGTCTTGCCGCCAAACCGGGGCCAAGCGCATTGCCGCTGGCAAGTGGAGTTGGAGGGAGAGGAAATGGGGCTGACTGCACTGTCGCGAAATCGGCGCGTGCCACGATGACTCCTTTGTCATGGATTGATAGCACTCTCTACTAAACGCCGCGGCTCGTCGCGGTGTACGGCAAATGTCCGGGTTGCCGTCTGGGTGTCCAGATGGGAGCGGATCTTCCGGTCATACGTGAGCGAGCGTTGGGGGATTTGGTGTCATACGTGAGCGAGCGTTGGGGGACGAGTGGGCAGCTACCCTTCACGCCACAGCGGCAACGGGACGACGCTGCGGCTGCGCCCGGACTCGTCCAACACGTGCCCGAGGCGTTTGTAGTTGCGGACCACGGCTTGCCGGGAGATCACGGCGCTTCCTGGAGCGCGCTCCGCCAGTTCGCGCTCGTGGCCCTGGACCTCCAGGTAGTCGCGGACCCACAGTGTCACGAGCAGGTTCTGGGCGCCCAGAACCTGGGCGCTGAGCCTGCAATTCGGCAGGGCCGCGAAATAGCGCCCGACGGCGTCAACATGGTGGGCGGGCACGTTGAGGATCAGGCTCACTTCCCTTAGTCCTTGTTGGGCTGAAGCGGACGTATCGCACCTCAGCGTCATGTAGCCGGACGCGAGGAACCGCTCCACCCGCCGTCGTGCCGTTTGAGGAGAGACGCCGCAGGCGGCTCCCAGTTCCGCCCAACTGGCGCGCCCGTCCTTTGCCAGTTCCTCCAAGAGGGATGCGTCGAGCCTGTCCGGCGCATAGGCCGCCGGGGCGGGCACGGGTTCTGCCGACATGAGCCGTGCCCGCGCCGGTTCCAGGGTGCCGCTGCGCCAGTCGGAAGCCTGCCGGTAAAGCTTCGTGACGAAAACGACCTCCCGGTGGGTCACTCCGGGGAGGCCTGCGAAGGAGCCGGTGACGATCTCCATGAGCTCTTCGTGGCTCGAGGCGAAGCAGTCGATGAAGAGATCGTGCGAGCCGGACACAAGCGAAACGGTGCCGAATGCGGGCTCTTCGCACAGCTTCCGGACGAGGGCTTCGTTCTCGCTTGGAAGAGAGGAAAGACTGATGAACGCCGACCAGCCAGCACTCAGATAGCGCGGACCTGGGGCCGGGGTGATCCACGCCAGTCCCTGCTCAGCTAGGGCGTTCCAGCGGCGCGCGACGGTGGGTCCGGACAAGCCCAGGACATCCCCAACGCGGCTCCAATCGGCACGGGGATTGATCTGAAGGGCATTGACGATTTCAAGATCAGTTTCAGAGATCATGGCCGATTCCTTCAAAATTCACGATTCTCAGAAGATTTCAAACAAATTCCTAGCCAGTGTAGACGGCGGACCTAACGTTGTGACTCGCATCACCCCCACTCGCATCCGAAGACCCAGGCAAAGAAGCCCCCAACACTCAAGGAAGCACATGGCAAGCAAGACAGCACCTCCGGCGACGGCGGCCATCGCCCGCCGGACCATCACAGGAATGATCGTGGCGATGGCCCTGATCGAATCGCTCAGCGGAGTCACCCAGGGTTACCTGAACCCGATCCTCCCCGCCTTGGGGCCCGCCTTTTCGATCGACGACCCCACCATCAACGGCATCTTCCTCATCGCCAACGTGAGCTTTGCCGTGCTCACGCCGATCATCTCGCGGCTCGGCGACAGCTACGGCTACAGGCTCGTCCTCCGCTGGTCGACGGCGGTAGTCGCGGCCGGCGTCGTCATGATGGCGTTGTGGCCGTCGCTGTGGACGGTGACGATCGGCGTCGTCATGCTCACGTGCGTGGTTGGCTTCATTCCGCTCATGATGGGCATCCTGCGCGTCAGCAGCCCGGCGCGGACCCGCACCGGGGTCAGCGTGATGATCGGCATGCTCATGATCATGGTCGGTGCCGGCGGCCTCCTCGCCGGGATAATCGGCGTCGACGATCCCACCCTCGGTTTCTGGGTGGCGGTGCCGTTCGCGGTTGTGGGGTTGCTTTGCTCCTTCGTCCTGCCCGACGCCGGAACCCCCACCCGCGAGGGACTCGCCCTGGTGCCACTCATGGCATGTTCCCTCGGACTGATCGGCTTCGTCGTGGCTCTTTCGATGGGACCGGACTGGGGTTGGTTGGATGCCAAGACGCTCAGCTCCGGAATCATCGGACTCGCGCTCTTGGCCTACTGGGTGGTCCTGGACTCTCGCGACGTGAATGGGAAGCGCTTCATGGACCTGCGGATGCTTGCCATCCCGCGGATCCGGACGGTTTCTTTGACCACTTTCTTCTTCGGTTTTGCTTCCATCAGCTACTTCGGCACCAACGGCATCTTCCTGTATTCAAACCCGGACAAGACCGGATACGGCTTCGCGCTGAGCCCGCTCATGATCGCCATCGTCCTCGCGGTGGCATCCGTGCTCTCGCTGCTCTCCTCGCTTCTTACCTCAAAGGCGCTCAGCCTGTTCGGCGAACGGGCCACCTTGGTGTTCGCCGGTCTCCTCCTGGCGGGCGGCTTCCTGGTCATGGCGGCTGCTCACGGTTCCCTGGCCGGCTACTGCGCCGGATTCGCCATGTTCAACTTGAGCCTTGGCATGTACCAGGCGGGAACCCGGGCGCTGTCGGTGGAGGGGGTTCCCCTGGAGGAAACCTCGACCGCGGCCGGCCTCAACGAACTGGCGCTGTCCGTTGGCATCGCGGTGGGCGCCGCCGTCGTGAAGCTCATCTCCTCGTCGTCAGTCCAGTCCGGTCACATCAGCGAGGGAGGGCTCCTGTCGATCTGGATTGCCCTGGCCATCGCTGCCCTGATTGCCGCGGCAGCAGCCGCCCGTTACCCGAAGCGGCCAGCCGCGGCGACAACCGCAGGGGTCGCCGTATGAAAGCCGCGGCCGTGAAAGCGGCCTCCCTGGAAACCGCAACGCCCGTCACAACCTCTTCGGCCGCCGTCGAGCGCTCCGTCTCCGCTGCGCTGGAGGGCTGGAAGCCGGAAATCCTTGGCCTGAGCCACGCCATCCACGCCGATCCCGAGCTCAGCGGGCAGGAGTTCCGGGCCGCCAAGCGGGTTAGCCGGCTGCTCCGGAGTGCGGGCTTCAGCTTTGACGCTCCGCAGCCGCTGCTCCCGGCCTCCTTCAGCGCGAGGTTCGGGACCGGTGAGCTGGTGGTCGCGTTGTGCGTCGAATATGACGCCTTGCCGACCATCGGGCATGCCTGCGGACACAATGTGAACGCGGCCTGTGCTGTAGGCGGGGCACTCGCGCTCGCTTCCGTCGCCGACGAGCTCGGGATCACCGTCAAGGTCCTCGGCACTCCTGCGGAAGAGACAAGTGGCGGCAAGGTCGATCTCATTGGTGAGGGCTTCTTCGAGGACGTGTCTCTGGCGATGATGGCCCATGCCGGTGCCGAGGACGTCATCGGCGGCTCATCCTTGGCCATGGGTATGTGGGACGTGCTTTATGAAGGGCGGCCTGCGCATGCCGCGGCCGCTCCGTTCGAGGGGGTCAATGCCCTCGACGCGCTCGTGATTGCCCAGACGGCCATTGCCTTGGCGCGGCAGCAGCTTCCGCCCGGTTCGGTTGTTTCGTTGATCGTGACGGAAGGCGGGAGCGCCGTCAACGTCATACCGGAGCGGGCGCGGGCAAACGTCGAAATGCGTTCACCCAGCATCAAGAATCTTCGCGTCATCGAGGAACGCGTGCGGCGCTGCCTGGAAGCGGGAGCGCTGGCCAGCGGGAGCACGCTCAAGGTATCCCCCACAGGCAACGCCTACGCTGAACTCAGGCAGGACCGGTACCTTTCCGAGGCATACCGGGAAGCAATGTCCGCCCGGGGGAGGGCTGTTGCGTTCAACGAAGATCCAGTAGCTTCCACAGACATGGGCAACGTCTCGCAACTGGTACCAAGCATCCATCCGCTGCTCGGGTACGACGTACACGGAGCCGCCCACCACACCGCGGAGTTTGCTGCCCACGGCTCATCCGCCTCCGCGGACCGGGCGGTCTTGGACGGCGCCTTCGGTCTGGCCCTGGCGGCCTGCGCGGCGGCCAGCGATCCCCGGCAACGGGAACGGCTCCTTCGCTAAGCGCCGTGACCGTGGGTGCGGCTCCACAGCTTCGTTCCGGCACGCAGGCCCCGGGCCGCACCCACGAATTCACGCAGTCCGCCCGCTCTGGTTCCCGCCGTCGAGCGGGCGGACAATGGTCTCAGCAGTTCGCGAGGGAGCGCAATGGGATTCTCGAGGCAACAGAAGACGTCGGCGGGCATGGCCGCATTTGGCCGCTCGCGTGATCCCGTGATCGATCTCGCCCGGTTCTTCTGCCTCATTCTGGTGGTGCTCTCGCACTGCATGATGGTCAGCCCGGTCCTGCACCCCGACGGGACCGTCACCACCGAAAACACGCTGATGGAACAGCACTGGTTCGAACCCGTCCTGTGGGTGTTCCAAGTGATGCCGCTGTTCTTCGTCCTTGGCGGCATCACGGGACTGGAATCGTGGCGTCGCTTGCGTGCGCGGGGCGGCTCCGGCGTCGACTACGCTCAACTGCGTCTCTTGCGCCTCATCCGTCCGGCAACCGCGCTGCTGGCCTCGATGTTCGTGGGGTTGTGGGCCGCAAGCCTACTCGGCGTCGACCCGGAAGTGGTCCAGCTCATCGCGACCGGGGCGGGAATGCCCTTGTGGTTCCTGGCCGCGTACCTCGCTACCCAACTGAGTGTTCCTCTGCTGGCCCGCCTGCACGGACATTCCCCGTGGTTGACCCTCAGCGGGCTCGTCGCCGCAGTGATCACCCTGGACTCCCTGCGCGGAGCGTTTCCGATGCTCGCCTTCGTCAATATGCTCTTCGTGTGGTGCGCGGTCCAGCAATTCGGCTTCTTCATTGCCGACGGCATCTTCGCCGGACGCAGCCGGGGCTGGTTCGCGGGGTTGATCGTGGGCAGCAACCTGCTGCTGGGGTTCGTGACCGGGATCGGGGTCTACTCCGGAAACATGATCGTGGACCTGAATCCGCCCAACTTCTGCATGCTGCTGCTGGGCCTGTCCCAGGCGGCGACCCTCCAATTGCTGCGCCCTGCTCTTGCCTGGGCGGCCGGCGTGCGCTGGATCCGCTGGATGGTGACCGTGGCGGGCCGACGGTCCATGACGGTCTATCTGTGGCATTTGCCGCTGCTCGCAGCCATGTCGGGGCTGCTTCTGCTCACCGACTTCCCCAAGCCGGCGGCCGGTACAGCCGAATGGTGGTGGGCCCGCCCGCTTGTGCTGCTCGGCGTCCTCCTGCTCTTGCTCCCGGTCCTGCTGCTGTGCGGCAGACTTGAAGAGCGCCCGACGGCGGCCAGCCACGCGCGCGGCAGGACGCACGTCGCGGTGGTGACTGCCGGCGTCGTGGTCTTCATTCCGGTAGTGGACGCCGCCTTCAACGGACTCACGCTGACACTCCTCGCTGGGGGAGCGGCGTGCTTCGCGCTGGGAGTGTTACTGCTGGGACGGGTGCCTGCCGGAGTCCTGTCCCCGGCGGTTCCCGGTGCCCCTGCGGTGCCATTGCCAGAGCCCGGTTTACGTGCGAATCTCGACTCATGACTGAGTTCACGGATTCAACCGCAGAGTCGTTCAGCCCGGACGTGACAACGGTCAGGAACGACAAATTCCACCGCTACGAGCTTCTGGTTGACGGTGAAGTAGCCGTGATCTCGCAGTTCATGGACAAACCCGGCCACATCGACTTCCTCCACACCGAGACGCGCCCCAAGTTCAAAGGCCGCGGGCTGGCCAAGGTCCTGGCGCACTTTGCCTTGGATGACGTCGTCGCCTCCGGCAAGCGGATCATCCCGCATTGCCCGTTCATCGCCGCCTATCTGGGCAAGCATGAGGGCTACGAGCTCGACGTCGACTGGCCGCCGGAACCGCCGGTGGGGGAACCGGGGAACGATTAGTCAGTCCGCCGTGCCCGGCCCGTGCCTGGCGGCGTGGCAAAGGCAATGGCATACAACGCACGCCGCGTGAACCCCGTCCCTGCAATCAAGGGTCACGTAGAAAACGCGGGGCTTTCCCTCGCGGTCCAGCGGCATGGGTTGAATCATCTAAACTTCCCGTCGAGTGGTGTTCTTTGAGTGGTCGTGTCATTGATGAGTGGGCGCTGACGCCGGATCGTGACGCAGTTTTGTGATACCCGTGGCGTAAACAAGCTCGGTGCCGTTGACTAACCGGGTTCGAAGTAAAATTCAAGTCACAAACTCTGTTGCTGTCACACTGGGTTGCTATGGGGCAGGTTTCAAAGGACGGTTCGGAGGGTGGGGACGCGTCGTTGACCGTCGGGCACAGCGACCCTCAAATCATGGCGATGGTGCGTGACGGCGATTTTTCCGCCTTCGATGTGCTGTTCCAGCGACATGTGGCAGCGGCCCAGTTTGTTGCCCGCGCGCAGACAGACAATGCCAGTGACGCCGACGACGTCGTGTCCGAGGCTTTTGCTTCGATTTTCCAAGCCCTCACTGAGGGCAAGGGACCGGACCAGTTCTTCCGGTCCTATCTTCTGACCGCCGTGCGGCGAATTGCCTACGACCGGAACCGGAAGGCAAGGCGTACTCAGGTCGTAGGCGACGTCGACGTCTTAGATACCGTTGCCGTCGACGCGGACACCGTTCTGGACGCCTTTGAGTCCAGCACCATGGCGAAGGCGTTCAAGTCGCTTCCGGAACGCTGGCAGGCGGCCCTCTGGCACGTGGACATCGAAGGTCTGAAACCTGCCGCAGCCGCACCCTTTATCGGATTGAGCCCCAACGGCGTTTCGTCACTCGTGATCCGGGCGCGTGAGGGGCTCCGGCAGGCCTACCTGCAAAACCACATCAGCTTGGACAGTGACGACCCATGCGCCGAATTTTCGAGCCAGCTGGGAAAGTACGCCCGCGGCGGCCTGAAACGCGCGTCCTACGAGAAGGTCACGGCCCACTTGGAGGAGTGTCCGAAGTGCACGGCCGTGCTGATGGAACTCAACGATGTCCAGGCGGGCATGAGGGCGCTTGTCTTCCCCTTGGTGGTCGGGGTGGTCTTCACACCGGAAGTGACCGCCGGATTCCTCCCCGGAACCGTACTGCTGGAGACGCTTCTCCCCGGCGGGGTTCTCCCGGAGCCATTCCTTCCCAAGCCGTTCCTTCCCAAGACGCTCCTTCCGGGAGGGGCCGAACCGGCCGCCGCCGGACTGCGCTCAGTGGGTGGAGTTTGGACGATGGCAGTCGCCGCGTTGGTCGTGGGCGGCCTCGTGATCGGGGGCATCCTCGCGTGGCTGGGACAGGCCGGCCCGGCGCCACTCGCTGAAGCCGATGTTCCGAGCAGCGCGCCGTCGGCCCCACAGTCCGTGCCGGAACGGCCCCCGACGGCACCAACGGCACCCGCACCGAGCTCGGCGCCGACGGCGGACGCGTCCGCCATCGCGGTGCCGGAACCCCCGGCGCCCGCGCCAATCGCGCCGGAAGCGGTTCCTGTGCCGCAGCAGACGGTCAGGGTGGTTGATTCCGAACCCGTCATCACAACCCCCATTCGGCTGACGGGTTCGTTGACTATCCATAAGTATGAGAAGCCGGCCACGGCGACCAGTCTGCCCAACGATGGAACGGCTTTGACCGCCGCGCAGTTGCAGGGGCTGACGCCGATGGCGGGGGTGACGTTCACGGTGCAGAAGGTGAACAACATTGACCTGACGACCAACGCGGGCTGGGCTGCGGCGGAGGCCCTGGCCCCCGCCCAGGCCGCGGCGCAGGCAGCGAGCCCCGGCTCTATCACGACGACGGACGGGACCGGAACGGCGACCCTGAGAAACCTTCCCCTGGGCCTGTACCTCGTGACGGAGACCGGCTATCCGGCCGGTGTGACTCCCACGGCCCCGTTCCTAGTGACACTGCCGATGAAGGATCCTACCGGCGGGAACGGCTGGTTGTATGACGTGAACGTCTACCCCAAGAACGCGGTGACCGGGGCGACGAAGACCGTCAACGATGCGTCCGTCGCCAAACTCGGGGACAACGTGCAGTGGACCATCACCTCCGACATCCCCAATGTCAGCCCGATCGATGGGTACAGGATCGTCGACAAGCTGGATTCGAAGCTGAGCTACACCAACTCGACCGTCGCGCTGTCCAACAACGCGGCGTTGGCGCTGAATACGGATTACACGATCGTGTTCGATGCGGCCACGAATACCCTCACGGTCGACTTCACCGCCAGCGGGCGCGCCATTCTGGCTGCGAACCCCACCGCAAAGGTCCTGGCGACGGTGAATTCCACGGTGAATACCGTTGGTGAGATCACGAACACGGCTCTCTTCTACCCGAGCGCGGCCAGTTTCAACATCGCCCCTGGCCAGCCCGGCGGTCCGGTGGTCATGCCTCCCGTAAGCACCACCAAGTGGGGCAACATCGTTTTGCACAAGAAGGATTCCCAGAGCTCTGCAGCGCTGGCCGGCGCTGTGTTCTCGGTGTACCCGAGCCAAGCCGATGCCTTGGCCGGCACCAACGCGATCAGCGTCGCCGGCGTCAACTCCTGGACCACCGACGACAGCGGCAACCTGGTGATTTCCGGTCTGCGGTACTCCGGCTGGGCCAACGGGGCGGCCGTGGGCACGGGCCAGCCCGGGTACCAGTCGTACTGGCTGGTGGAGACGAAGGCCCCGGCCGGGTATGCGCTGCTCGCCGAGCCGGTCGAGACCGCGGTCACCGGCAACGATCCCTCGACCGTGACGGTGACGGTCGAGAACGTCATGGCGAACGCGGCCGGGTTCCGGCTGCCGCTCACCGGTGGCGTGGGTACCTGGGCCCTGACCGCGGGCGGGATCCTCGTGCTCGCAGGCGCAGGCCTCTTCACGGTCACCGGCCGCCGGAAGCGCACCAAAACAAAATAAGCACTCCGCGGTGCTGGCTGCCCGGAACCTGAGCGAGCGATGTCACGTTCTGAAAATATTTTCTGATTTTCGCGTCACGATCCGCGAATAGCTCCTACTACTTTAGTGGGTGGCCGTTTCTCCACACTTAATTCAAAAAATTGAATCTGTTTTCTGCGACACGAATCGTGGGAAGCGCGCACTTGAAGGCTAGAGACCATCTGCGTGCCTGCTCCCGAAAGTGATGCAAGAAAAGCCCATGAAGCAGTCCCTTCCAGCCAAGCTGCTGGCAATTCTCCTCGCCGCCACGATCGTCTGCCTTGGCCTGGGCGGCGCCCTGCCTTCACCCGCGAATGCGACCACGCCGGGTACGCCTGGTGTGCCCCAGCCGGGCAAGCCGGTTTACACCGAGGACTTCTCCCGTTTTCCGGATACAACGGCAAACGGGGCGAAGTCATACTCCGCAAACGGATCAATCAATTATTGGGGTGACTACGGCGGGACGACTACGACCTATTCGGGATCACCGCAATGGATCAACGGAAGCCGCTGCAACGGGATCATTCTGAACTACGTGAACTGGAATCTCCCGCCGTGGGCCCGGTCGGGTGACGCCAGCTGGAGCTCCGGCGTCAACGGTCGCTGCTCAGATGCCGATGGGGTTCGCAGCTACGAATTCCTTCGGATGCTGGCCTTGGCGATGGGGCAGCAGTTCGGCCCGAATTCGCCGTCGACCTACAACGTGGTGAGCTCCTACACCGAATGCCAGACCAACTCGACCACCAGCGGCGCCTGCGACACCCTACCGGTTGGCCCGAATGTCGCCACCGGTAGCGTCATGTTCAAGACCACCCAGCCGATCCCGACGATCCCCGGTCACTACTACGCCTTCAGCGTCAACACCGCGTACATGAACTGCGGGATCGCGGGCGGTGACCCTGGTTACCAATTCGCCACCGTGGATCCGGTCACCGGTGCTGTCATCAGCAACCTGGGTACTCCGCTCAACGGCTGCTCCTCGACCAGCAGCCCGAACGTGAAGACCTCCACGCAGACGGTGACGAGCAATGTCGGCGGAACCCTCGGCACCGTCGCGAGGACCGTGAATGTCGCTTCGATGACCACAAACCAGGCATTTAAGGCGACCAGCACGGGGACTGGTCTGCAGATGCACAACACGAACGGGGCCACCAGAGGCAACGACGGTGCGTTCAGCAACATCAAACTCGTGGACGCAACGCCTCAACTGGACAAGTCGTTCAGCCCGGCGTTGATTGTTCCGGGTCAGACCTCGACGGTGACCCTGACGGTGACCAATACGAGTGAGTTGAACACGAAGAACGACTGGAACATCACGGACACGCTGCCTGCCGGCGTCGTCATCGCACAGAACCCCGCGATCGGTGGGACGTGTTTCCAGGTGGCGGGCGCACCCTTCGTCAAAACAGGAGTTCCCGGATCAAGTGTCTTCACGGCCACGGGCGGTGACCTTTTCACGGGGCAGGCATCCTGCACCATCACGTTCAATGTGACGGCAGCCGCAGAGGGGACATATGTCAACGGCCTGGCCAACATCGTGACCAACCTCAACCCGCCGGCGAACGCCACTTTGACGGTCCGGGCGCCGCGGATCACGTTGACGAAGGCGCTCGGGGCGCCGCGTCAGGCGGCGACGGATCAGTTCACGATGCAGATCCGCACCGGCGGCGCGAATGGCACGGTGGTGAACGACCCCGCGAACTCGACAACGACTGGTACGGGATCGTCAGTAACTGCGGGATCCGGCACCACCGGCGCCTACTCGGCCACGGCCGGAACAACGTACACCCTGAGCGAAGCGGCCGCCGGAACGGCAAACCTTGCCTACTACGCCAGCACCATCTCCTGTACGGACTCGTCCGGCTTGCAGTCCGGGTTGCCGAACGGCGCAACTTTCACCGGATCCCTGGCCATCACACCGGTGGCCGGGGCCAACATCGCCTGCACCTTGTCAAACAGCGCACTCGCAATGCCCATCATCAATGTAGCCAAGCAGGCGGGCGCCGTCACCGGTCCGGATACGAACGGCAACTATGTCGCCAACTACACCATCACCGTCTCCAACACCGGCTCGGCAGCCGGGAGCTACGGCTCACTGGCCGACATACCGGCATTCGCCCCGAACCTGGCTATTACCGGTGCTTCCTGGACAACGTCAGGGGCCGGTGCTCCCGCTGGCGGCTCGCCTCCGACCTCCGGTCCATACGCGCTGGCCCAGCCGGGTGTCGCCATCGGCCCGGGAATCACGCACAGCTTCAACCTCGCGGTGACGTTCCACTACACAAACAGCAACCAGCCAACGGCCTGCGCCGGTCCCGGGACAGGCCTGTTCAACTCGGTTGCCTTGCCGGCAGGCCAGGAGCACGGCCCGACGACGGACAACTCCGCCTGCGGTTCCCTCCTGCCCAATCTGGTGGCCTCCAAGAGCGTGGAGCCGGCGGCCGGTACCGTGGTCCAACCCGGACAGGTCCTGACGTACTCGCTGACCTTCGACAACACAACCGGTACCGCGCCGGCTCCCGTCAGTTACACCGACTGGCTCGGGAACATCCTGGATGACACAAGCTTCGTGGCCAATTCCATCACCACAACCACCACAAGCGGCACTGCCCTGGTGGTGGCCAACAACTCGGGGGCGGCACCACCGACCCTGGGCATCACCGGCACGGTGGCTGCAGGGGCGAAAAGCGTCGTCACCTATCAGGTGAAGGTCAACAACGCCGGCACCCTGGGCAATGCCTCGATCGCGAACTACCTGACACCCTCGACCACCACCACTCCGCCAACGAGCTGCCCGGCCGGCAGCACCACTTGCACCGTCAATCCCGTGGGCTCATGGACGTTGGGCAAGTCTGCGTCCCCGGCCTCGGGAACGTCCATCAACCCGGGCGACCCGGCCGCGAGCAGGGTGATCACGTATACGGTGACCGCCACCAATTCCACGGTGAATCCCATCACCGGCGTGATCCTTAGCGATGACCTGGGCCAGGTACTGAACAACGCCACGTTCACCGCAGGTTCGGCGAAGCTGACCATCAACGGGGGCACACCAGTCGCGGTTCCTGATCCCGGTGCTGACAGCAAGCTGACCAGTCCCTCTTTCACCCTCCCGGGCAATGGCACGGCGGTTTTGACCTACTCGGTGACGGTCAACGCGAACGCTTGGCTCGTCACCCTGAAGAACGGGGCAACCGGCAACGGGATCAGCCCGCCTGCACGGTGCGTCACGGGAAGCGCGGCACCTCTCGACCCGGCCTGCTTCACCACGAATCCCACTACCGGCCACCTGTTCGTGCAAAAAGCAGGAGCCGGGTCAGTCCAGGGTTCCACCGCCCAGCTGACTGGCTCGACCTTTGAGATCCGCAATGACGCAGCGGGGCAAACGGGCACGACAGTTGTCGGAGTGAACAGCGATGTGTTCGGGTCACCCGGACTGGTCGAGGTCAGGAATCTGCTTCCAGGGACGTACTGGCTGCTCGAAACCAAAGCCCCGAACGGTTACTCGCTCCTCGCGACCCCCGTGAAGTTCACCGTTGCGGCGAACGGCGCCATCGTCTTGGACACGGCCACCGCGGGAACGTCAGTAACAGTCAACGGCTCGACCATCACCGTTCTTGACATGGCTGCTGTCAAACTCCCATCGGCCGGCGTACCAGGCACTGCCGGCCTCTTCGCAGCGACCCTCGCAGGACTACTGCTTCTCATGATTTCCCTCGCCCTCATCATCTTCAGGCGAGCGGACAAGACCCCACAAACCCAAACTCCGTAGCGCAGATCGGCGCACATCAATGGGGGAACACGAAAGGAACACGATGAAATCATCGAAGGTGAGGCGCGGCATAATAGCCTCTTTGGCCGCAATAGCCTCAGCGGGCATGCTTGCCCTCGGGGCGGGAGGTGCAAGCGCGGCGAACACCGCGAACATCGACCCGTCAAAGACGGGTTCGTTGACTATCCATAAGTATGAGAAGCCGGCCACGGCGACCAGTCTGCCTAGCGACGGAACGGCATTGACCCCGGCCCAGACCGCGGCATTGACCCCGATGGCGGGGGTGACGTTCACGGTGCAGAAGGTGAACGACATTGACCTGGCGACGAATGCGGGCTGGGCTGCGGCGGCGGCCCTGACTCCGGCTCAGGCCGCGGCGAAGGCGGCCACCCCGGGCACCGCGGTCACGACCGACGCTACCGGTACGGCGACTCTGGGGAGCCTTCCCCTGGGCCTGTACCTGGTGACGGAGACCGGCTACCCGGCCGGTGTGACTCCTTCTGCCCCGTTCCTGGTGACGATACCCATGACAGACCCAACCGGCGGGAATGGCTGGATGTATGACGTGAACGTCTACCCAAAGAACGCTGTGACGACAGCCACGAAGAGCGCTAACGATGCGTCCGCCGTCAAGCTCGGCGATACGGTGCAGTGGACCATCACCTCCGACATTCCCAATGTCAACCCAATTGACGGGTACCGGGTGGTGGACAAGCTTGATTCGAAGCTGAGCTACAGCAACTCGACGGTCGCGCTCTCCAACGGGACTACCCTGACGCTGGGCACGGACTACACCATCGTCCCCGACGCGGCCACGAATACCCTCACGGTCGACTTCACCGCGAGCGGCCGGGCCATCCTGGCCGCCAACCCCACCGCCAAAGTCCTGGTCACGGTGAACACCACGGTGAACGCGGTCGGTGAGGTCGCGAACACGGCCCTTGCCTACCCGAACGCGGCCAGCTTCACCGTCACCCCGGGCCAGCCCAACGGCCCGGCCGTGACCGCGCCGGTAATAACCAAGTGGGGCAACATCGTGCTGCACAAGAAGGATTCCCGGAGCTCCGCAGCCCTGGCCGGTGCCGTCTTCTCGGTGTACCGGACCCAGGCCGATGCGCTGGCCGGCACCAACGCAATCAGCGTCGGAGGGACCACTTCCTGGACCACCGATGCCGGCGGCAACCTTGTGATCTCCGGTCTGCGGTACTCCAACTGGGCCAACGGGGCAGCCGTGAGCCCGGGCGAGGCCGGCTACCAGAGCTACTGGCTGGTGGAGACCAAGGCCCCGACCGGGTACGCGCTGCTCGCCCAGCCGGTCGAGACCGCGGTCACCGGCAACGATCCCTCGACCGTGACGGTGACGATCGACAACGTCCTGGCGAACGCCGCCGGATTCCGGCTGCCGCTCACCGGTGGCGTGGGAACCTGGGCCCTGACCGCGGGCGGGATCCTCGTGCTCGCAGGCGCAGGCCTGTTCACGGTCACCGGCCGCCGGAAGCGCAACGAAGCAAAATAGCACTCCGCGGTGACCTGCACCCCTTGATGCAGGGTATGGGGCATCCACCAACTGGTGGATGCCCCATGCTGCTCCCGTCCATCAAAGCAAGAGGCACCAATGACTCAAACCCTCAAGGAATTCATGGAGGGTTCCGAAACCGGCCCGAAACACGACCAACCTCGGCGCCCGCGTAAGGCATTGCGTGGACGCACAAGCATCCTGCGCGGCCGTATCGACCGTAGATTTGTCACGATGATGGTCATCGCGGCCATCGGGCTTGGCCTGGTCCTCTACCCCCAGGCAGCGGACTGGTTCAGCTCTATCTCGCACAACAGCAAACTTTCCGGCTACGCACAGGAAGTCGAACAACTCGAACCCTCAGCCCGGACGAAAGTCTTGGACCGGGCACGCGAATACAACTCCCGCATCCCCACCGGACAGCTGCGGGACCCCTACTCCGCGCACGCCCCCGCGACGGCTTTGGAAGGGCAACTGAAGGACTACCAAAGCCAGTTGAACGTCGCCAATGACGAGGTGATCGGAAGATTCCGCTACCCCTTCGTGAAAATCGACCTGCCGATCTTCCACGGAACCAGCGACGACGTCCTCGCCAAAGGAGTCGGCCACCTCTACGGATCCTCCCTTCCGGTAGGAGGCCCCGGCACTCACAGCGTCCTGACTTCGCACTCAGGAATCCCCAATGCCGAGCTCTTCAACCCCCTCCATAGCTCCAAAACGGGTGACATCTTCTCCACGGAGGTCATGGACCACACGTTCCTGTACCGGGTGAACAGGATCGAAGTGGTCAAACCGGATGACATTTCCTCACTGAAAATCACCCCTGGCCAGGACTCCATCACCCTGATCACATGCACCCCCATCGGCGTGAACTCGCACCGGCTCCTCGTCCACGCCTCCCGGATCGCAGACCTCCCCAAAGACGCACCGGAACAGAAAACCCTCGCAGGACGCCAAGCCAACATCGGATTCCCGTTCTGGATTGTCTACTTCATCGGCGGCCTGCTCACCTTCTACCTGGCTTCCCGTGTGTGGAACCGTCGACGAAGCCGATGATCCAAAGGCTTCAGGCACGCAAGGGCCCGAGGCACACCTACGTCCAGACAAGGAAGCACCACAATGACATCGCAATTCAATCTCTACGTTGACGCGGACTCCCGTCTGCGCTTCCAACTCGTCACCGGAAATGGAGACGTGCTGCTCACCTCCACCGCTTTTGAGGACCAGGATGCGGCAATCGCAGCAATCTGGTCAGTTCGCGAGGCCGCCGTCAAGGGGCGCATCGTTGATCTCACCGGTTCGACGCCGGAAAACCGCCCCGCCGACTAAGTCCAGCCCAGGGATTTGGACAGACTTTCGGAAACATCTTGCGGCGTTCGCGACACGATTCGCACCCCAGCGACACAAAGTTAGTGCCTGGCATGGGATGGAATGAGACTCCTGGCGGACTTATTGGGGGGCCGCTACGGAGGCGTTCCCGATGGACCTCATGTCAGGCCGTGCCCATAGGGCCGCGCGCCCCCATGCGACCCGCGGCCCCGGGCGCGTGCAGGGATCAACGGATCCCTGCACGGCGTGCGGCTGGATCTGAGACCCCCAGCCGCACGCCACCTCTGCCATTGCCGTAATCAGGCCGAACTGCCGCCGCGGAAGTCCTCCATCGCCGGGCGGGTGCCTACTTTTGCGCCTTCCTTTTCTGCCATTGCCAGGCGTGCCAGAAAAGCAGTGTCGCCAGGATCAAGGCGGCGGCCTGGAGAAGCTGCGGGGTCATGTTCATCAGGACGTACGCGAACGGCATCGTATTTCCCGGGCTGGGGATGAACGGGGCCATGGCCTCATTGATGATCACCATGATGGCTATGACGAGAGCCACCTCCAGCACCCACAACCCGATGATGAACGGATTCACCGAGGCCCTCCGAGGCGCCTCCGTTGTCTCTAGGCGATGCTCCAGCGCATTGCCGTGCTCGTCGATTTCGCGGAATTCAATCCTGGCCCGAGCCTCGTCCATTGTCCGTTCCCCCCCCCGGTTTCGTGTGCCGGTGCCCCTGCAGTGAGGCTCGAAAGGCGCACTTTCAGGCACTCTACCGCGGGTACGCCACCTCCGTGAATTAGGACACGAAAGTTTGACGAAAAGGTAAACCTAAGTAAGGCTTACCTTTGTTTGCTAGCGAAGCAAGCCCAGTGTCTCAACCCCGACGGAAGGAAGCCGACGTGACGTCGCCCAGTGTCGAAGACCGGATTGAACCGGACCAGGATTTTGGCTCCCGTGTGGAGCTGGCCCTTGCGGCCACCAGCCAGCTTTTCAACGCCCGAAATTCGCCGAGCTACGTCGCCCAGGTGCTGCAAGGTGTCAACGCGGTCGCCACGAAAGTGCAGCGCGCCGCCCAACCGTTCACCGGCGTCGGGCATGGCGAAATGGCGGCGCGAGTGGCCGCCGTCGACCTCTCACGTCCGCTCCCGGACACTGCCGCCGCCCTCGAGGAACTCGACGAGCTCTATCTGCGGGACGCCATCTACTTCCATGACGCACGCTACGCCGCGCACTTGAACTGCCCTGTGGTGATCCCGGCGCTGCTCGGCGAAGCGGTGCTGTCCGCCGTGAATTCCTCCATGGACACTTGGGACCAGAGTGTTGGGGCAACGATGATCGAGCGCCGCCTGATCGACTGGGCTGCCGAACGGCTTGGCTTCGGACAAGGCGCCGACGGCGTGTTCACCTCGGGAGGCAGCCAGTCCAATCTCCAGGCCCTGCTCATCGCCCGGAACCATGCCGTGGCCAAGCTTCGGGCCGAAAGCGGCGGGGGTCGGCTACCTACGCTCCTTGAGCGTCTGCGGATCTTCACCTCGGCGGACAGCCATTTCAGCATCCAGAAGTCGGCATCCATGCTGGGACTGGGCTTCGACGCCGTGGTTGCAGTGCGGACCGGCGCAGATCACCGCATGGATCCCACCGCTTTGGCGGCGGCCCTCGCGGAAGCGCACGATGCCGGTCTGGTGCCGGTGGCGGTTGTAGCCACCGCCGGGACTACTGACTTCGGAGCGGTGGACCCGCTCGCAGAGCTCGCTGCCTTGGCCCGTGCCTATGATTCCTGGCTGCACGTTGACGCTGCATACGGCGGCGGCTTGCTCGTCTCCAATCGCTACCGGCATCTCCTCGAAGGCACCCGCCTGGCTGACTCGGTGACCGTGGACTTCCACAAGACCTTCTTCCAGCCGGTGAGTTCCAGCGCCGTGCTGCTCCGCGATGGCGCCATGATGCGCCATGTCACCTATTACGCCGACTACCTGAATCCCGAGAGCGCTGCGCTGGCCGAAATCCCCAACCAGGTGGACAAGAGCATCCAGACCACCCGCCGTTTCGATGCCCTCAAGCTCTGGCTGACGCTGCGCATCATGGGCGCCGATGCCGTCGGCGCGTTGTTTGACGAGGCGATCGATCTCGCCGGACGCGTCGGCTCCCTGCTCGCCGACGATCCGGACTTCGAACTCGCGTCGAAACCGCATTTGAGCACCCTCGTTTTCCGCTACCGTCCGCTCGCTGGGGGAGTCAGGCTCGGAGAGGACGCAAGCGATGTCCTCAACCCCGCCATCCGCGCCGCGATCTTTGCCTCGGGGCAGGCTGTTGTTGCTGGAACCACAGTGGCCGGCCGCCACTACCTGAAATTCACCCTGCTCAATGCCGAGGCCACCCTGGGCGACATTAGGGAAATCGTCGAGCTCATCAGACGAACCGGCGAGGACCTTCTCGCCGATCGGGCGGCCGATCGGGCGGCGGATCGGGCGGCCGATAAGGCGACTGGGCAGGCAGGGGCCGCAGCGTGAGCACCCACGAACCGGACAGCAAGATCTACGACGTCGCGGGCATCGGCGTCGGGCCCTTCAACCTGGGCCTCGCCGCCCTCAGCGAGCCGCTGGACGGGCTGGAGTGCGTGTTCCTGGAGCGCCGCGAATCCTTCGACTGGCACCCTGGCATGATGCTGGAGCCCGCACACCTACAGGTCCCGTTCCTGGCAGACCTGGTGACCTTGGCTGATCCCACATCGAAGTACTCGTTCCTGAACTTCCTCAAACAGACCGGCCGTCTGTACCGCTTCTACATCCGCGAGAACTTCTACCCGCTGCGTGCCGAGTTCAACCAGTACTGCCAGTGGGTGGCCGGGCAACTGCGATCGGTGCGTTTTAGCACTGATGTGCTAGATGTGGCGTACGACGACGGCGTGTACCGGCTTTCGGTCCAAGGCCCGGACTGCGCTGAGGTGCTTCGCGCCCGGCGGCTGGTTCTGGGTACCGGAACATCGCCGCACGTTCCCAAGGCCTGTGCGGGAATTGTGGACGGGGGCGGACTTGTCCTCCACAACGCCGACTACCTGTTGAGGAAGAGTGAACTCCAATCCAAGCGCAGCATCACCATCGTGGGCAGCGGCCAGAGTGCGGCTGAAATCTACTACGAGCTACTGCAGGAGATCGACGTCCACGGCTACCAACTGAATTGGGTGACGCGCTCGGGCAGGTTCTTCCCGCTGGAATACAACAAGCTCACGCTCGAAATGACCTCGCCGGACTATGTGGACTACTTCCACTCCCTTCCGCCGGAACAGCGCGATTCGCTGATCAGCAGCCAGAAGAACCTGTACAAGGGCATCAACTCGGAGCTGATCGACAGCATCTACGACCTTCTCTATACGAAGAGCCTTTCCGGGATGGTCGACACGCAACTGCACACCCACTCCAGCCTGACGGTAGCGGAGTGGGACCCGGCAACTGGCAGCCACACCCTGCAATTCCGCCATGAAGAACACGGCCGCGACTATTCCTTGGACACCGAGGCCGTAGTGCTTGCCACCGGATACTCCTACAAAGAGCCCGGGTTTCTCGGGGGCATCGAGGACCGTATCCGTCGTGACGCGAAAGGCCGCTTCGACGTCGCACGAAACTACGGCATCGGCGTCGAACCTGGTGAGATTTTCGTCCAGAACGCAGAGCTTCACACCCACGGCTTCGTCACTCCGGACTTGGGCATGGCGGCATACCGAAACTCCTGCATCCTGCGCGAGATCACCGGCGAAGAGCCCTACCCCGTTGAGCGCAGCATCGCATTCCAGCAGTTCGGGGCCCCGGTTGATGCGTCGGCCGAGCTTGTCGCGGAGGTTGGCGCGTGAGGTTCAGCTTCCGGCCCGTTGATCCGGCTGCCGATGCACCTGTCCTCCACAGCTGGGTGAGCCAGGAGTACGCGCGCTTCTGGGGCATGTTGTCCTCCACAGTCGAGGACGTTGTGGAGGAGTACTCGCGCCTCGCTGCCAGCAGTCACCACCAAGCGTTCCTAGGGCTCGACGACGGCGTCCCCGCCTTCCTGATGGAAAGGTACCTGCCCGCCGAATCACCTTTGGCCGGCGCCTACAACGTGTTGCCCGGCGACATCGGGATGCACCTTCTTGTGGGGCCTCCTCCCGGTCCTCCCGCTGCCGGGTACACCACCGCCGTCATGCAGTCCGTCATGGCGTACCTCTTCGAAGATCGCGGAACAGAGCGCATCGTGGTGGAGCCGGATGCCCGCAACCACAAGATCCACATCCTCAACGAGCGCGTGGGCTTCCGGCCCGGCGGGGTGGTGACGCTTCCCGCCGTCGACCTTTCCGAAAACCGCAAGCAGGCCCTGCTCAGCTTTTGCAACCGCGCGGATTTCCACGCGACCCTGAACCCCATCCTGGCCGCGCCTGCCGCGGCGACCCTTGGAGAGACCCCGTGACCACCACAGCTGAAACCATCGCCAGCCAAGCCGGCTCATCCACGTCCCACCTGAACCCCGAACGCTGGGCAGTGGCCAATCGGCACCTGGTCCGCAAGGCGCTCGCCGAGTTTTCGCATGAACGCATCCTGACGCCGGAGTTGCTCAGTGAAGCTGGCACCGGCCTTGGCCTCTACTGCGTGGTCAGCGACGACGGGACAGTCGAGTACCGCTTCCGTGCCAGGATCCTGGAACTGGATCATTGGTCCATTCCAGCGGAATCAATTGTACGGATCGAGCGCGGAGCCGCCGGGAATGTCCCCGGACTGCCCCTGGATGCGTTGTCCTTCATCACCGAATTCCGTGACACCCTTGGCGTCCGCGAGGAAATGCTGCCGGTGTACCTCGAGGAAATCAGCAGTGCGCTGGCGAGTCACGCCTACAAACAGGGCGCCTGCAGAAGCTCGGCGGCCCTGATTGCCGGAATCTCCAGCGATTCGGACCCTTCGGCCGGCTTCCAGGCGATCGAACGGAGCATGAGCGAGGGTCACCCGTGTTTCGTTGCCAATAACGGCAGGCTGGGCTTCGGCATCTTGGACTACCACTCCTTCGCCCCGGAAACGGGTGCCGCGGTGCAACTGCAATGGATCGCGGTCCACCGGAGCAAGGCCGAGTTCACCTCCAGGGCCGGACTCGATTACCGCACCCACTTCGAGGCCGAACTCGGCGCGGCCACCCTGGCCGGATTCGACGCGGAGTTGTCGGCCAACGGGCTGGATCCGCAGGACTACTTGCTGATGCCGGTCCATCCCTGGCAGTGGGATAACAAGCTCAGCGTGACGTTTGCGGCAGAAATCGCCCAGCGCCACATCGTCCACCTGGGTACCGGGGAAGATGTCTACCAAGCACAACAATCCATTCGAACGTTCTTCAACACCAGCTCGCCGGAGAAGTCGTACGTCAAGACGGCGATGTCCGTGCTGAACATGGGCTTCATGCGAGGTCTATCGCCGGAATACATGAAAGCTACACCGGCTATCAATGATTGGCTCCAGGAACTCATCGAAAATGACCAGGAGCTCCAGAACCGGGGCCCGGCCATGATCCGTGAGACCGCGGCCATCGGATACCACAACCACTACTTCGAGGCCGCTTCGGCCAAGGGATCCCCGTACCGGAAGATGCTCTCGGCGCTGTGGAGGGAGAGTCCGCTTCCCTTGCTCAAGGAAGGCCAACAGTTGGCCACGATGGCTTCGCTTCTGCACGTCGACGCCGACGGCGTTCCGGCGGTCTCCGCGCTGATCGCGCGCTCCGGACTGGCCCCACGCGAGTGGCTGCGTCGCTATTTCGAGGCGTACCTCGTGCCCGTGGTCCACTTCCTCTGCGAGTACGAGCTCGCGCTCATGCCGCACGGTGAAAACGTCATCCTGGTGCTGGAAGACGGCGTGCCGGTCCGGGCCATCATGAAGGACATCGGCGAGGAAATCGTGGTGATGGGGGAGCGGTTGCAGCTTCCGGAAGAGGTCTCCCGCATCAAGGCGGAGATCCCGGCGGAGGAAATGGTGCTCGCGGTCTTCACGGACGTTTTCGACTGCATTTTCCGTTTGCTTGCCGCGATTCTTGTGGAGGACGGCACGCTCGGCGAGGACGAATTCTGGGCGACGGCCGCCGTCGTCGTGCGTGAATACCAGGAGCGGCACCCGGAACTGGCGGAGCAGTTCGCCAGGCACAATCTTTTCGCGCCGGACTTCGAGCTTTCATGCCTGAACCGACTGCAGCTGCGCAACAACCAGCACATGCTGGACCTCGCGGATCCGTCCGGCGGCCTCCAGATGGCCGGGCGGCTGACAAACCCGCTGGCGAAGTTCACGTAGGCGGCCGGCCCACTCCAGGCCCGACGGGACTAGTCTGGGCGCATGACAACTCGTGCCAACGAACTCACCGCTTTGGTCACCGGTGCTACTGCCGGACTCGGTGCGCAATTCGCCCGCCAGCTTGCCGAATCCGGCCACCACCTCGTCCTCGTGGCCCGCGATGAAAGCAGGCTGCGGGCAAGCGCCGAGGTGCTTGAGCGGGACTTCAGTATCTCTGTGGAGGTCCTGCGCGCAGACTTGACCTCCGACGTCGGGGTTGCGGCTGTGGCGGCCAGGTTGCGGGACGCTTCGCGGCCGGTGGACGTGCTGGTCAACAACGCCGGAATCGGTTTGCTGAACTCTTTCGAGAAAAACGATGTGGAAGACGAAAAGCGGCATTTGCGGCTGCATGTCCAGACGCCCATGGAGCTGTGCCACGCGGCGTTGGGGGTGATGTTGGCACGCAAGTCGGGCCGGATCATCAACGTTGCGAGCGTTGCGGCATTCGCGAACCGGGGAAGCTATTCGGCGGCCAAGGCCTGGCAGGTCAGCTTCAGCCGTTGGGCGAACACTGCGTATGCCGGCAGCGGCGTGAAAGTCACCGCGGTGTGCCCGGGCTTCACCCACACGGAGTTCCACGATCGCATGGGCATGGACAAGTCGGTGGCTCCGCGCTTTTTATGGCTGAAGGCCGAGCGCGTTGTCCGGGAAGGGTTGGAAGACAACGCCAGGGGCAAAGGAGTGTCCATTCCGTCGAAGCGCTACAAAGCGCTCACCGCCGTCATGCGCTTCCTGCCGGCGAAGCTTACGTCGGGTCCGCCTCGCCTCGCCGCGAAGGAATCCGGGCCCGCGAAGTGAGCCGCGGCGCCTGGACGAGCACCGCCACCGCAATCCCGATCACGGCTCCCACGAACGTCTCCACCCCGCGTTCCAGGACCAGCACACCGGGATCCGCGGGCGCCGCCAACTGAGTCATGAGCAGGATGACCGGAGTGAAGAACACCATGGCCCAGCCGTAGTGCCGAGCCATGAATAGCTCGGTGGGGAACTGGAAACCGATCACCAGCAGGGCAAGGATGATGGTGGTTTGTCCCGGGAAATAGTGCAGCGGAGACAGTGGTCCCGGAAAGAGTACGACGGCGACAATCGCCAATCCGAGGAACGTCCCCACGATGCGGTGAATGCCGCGGTGCAGGCGGCTCGGCACATCGGCTCCGGCCAGCGGAACGGCGGCGGCAGCCATGGCCCAGTGCGGGTGCCCGCTGCCCGTGAGCACTCCGCAAGCACCTGCCGCGCCGACGGCGAGCACATACCGGGCCGCGTGAAGCCCGGCTGCTTGGCGCAGCCGCGCCGAGGATGCCGGAATGTCCCGGACGGCGCCACGTTCCCACACCCGGTACAGAAGCCACCCGGCAAAACCCACCACCATCGAAAACGCTGCCGATGCCGCGCAGATCAGGACCGCGGCAAGGAAAGGGAGGTGCGCGGGGACGGAAGCGCATGCTCCAAGGGCCAGGATCCCGAAGAACGGGCCATTGGGTTTGAGCCGTACCTTGTCCGAGAACAGCGAGCCAACACCCGCCAGGAGCGCCTCGACTACTACCAATCCCCATGAATGGATATGGGAGACGGACAAGAACGTGCCCACAGAGACGCCGGCCAGGAGTACAGCCGCGGCCTGGGCCTGGTGCTTGAGCCGCAGTTGATGCGATTCGGCACGACCGTACATGCCGGTCAGGGCGCCGAACACGGCGTAGATGATGAGGTCCGCCCGGCCAACTGCGAGAAGCACGAGTGCCGGCACGGCGACGCTCAGTGCGACGCGGACGGCGGCCAGGTGATCGTTGCTTGCCGGTGGAACGGTGTGGAGCGCACGGGCATGGGCCATGATTGATCGCAACGGGACACCACCAATCAATTCAGTCGATCATTGGGAAGTTATCAGCACCCCAAGATCCGCGCCATTAGCTGGGTCACAACGTTAACTTGTGCGTCCCCACCCAACTAGCTCGCAGTAGTTGTCGTTTTGGGGCCTCATAACGACATCAACTGCGAGCTAGTTGGGTCCGGCGGGAGGGGCGTCAGGCCGGGAAGCATCGCAACGCCGTCGAGCGGGCGGATTCCAGCGCTTCGCGAACGGGACGTGCGCGGTGTTCTTCGGAGAGGATTTCCACGCCCCACGGCCCTTTGAAGCCGATCGCCTGGAGCGTTGTGATGAACCCTGCGACGTCTTGGTCGCCCTCTCCGCAAAGGCGGCGATTGTCGCGAGTGTCCTCGAAGAGCGTCCCCTTGATTTCCGCATCAGCGTCATTGAGCTCGACGCCGAAAATCTGATCGGGGGTAAGACTGCGGGACAGCTCATCCAAGCTCGTTCCAGCCCGGACGACATGCCAATAATCAACCACCAAACCGCAGTCCGGCATATCGACAGATCGCATGAGCTCGGCCGCCGCCGGCATCGAACCGACCATCGAAAACGGCATTGGCTCGAGCGCAATGCGGGTCCCTCGTTGTGAGGCTTCCTTTGTCAGGTGCCGCAGCGGTTCCACCAGGAATTCGAGATCATCCAGGGGCTCACCGAACGCCGTTCCTATCTTGATGAAGCGCGCGCCCAGTGTTTCGGCCGCCTCGAGCAGCAGTTCGAATTGCGGCTTCCATTCGTGGGAGCGGGATTCGTCCCACCAGTTGCTGAGAAGCTCGACTTCAACGTGGCGGAAACCTGCTTGATCGATGAGTTTCCTGAGCCCGGAGAAGCCGATGGTGTCCCTTGCGGCCACCAGGTCGTCGTACGCCAATCCGAACCCTGCCCATCCGGTGGAGGCGATGGCTTCCAGTCGTTCGCCCAGGGGGACCGGGCTTGTCTCGGGGTTGGTCAAAGGCGCGATGTCTCCTGCGCTGGTCCAGCAGGTCGCGATTAGTTCGGGTGTGCTTGAGTACGTCATCGTTCTCCTCGCGACAGTGCGCGGCTAGTTACGGCAGGTGAGGGCGCGGATACCCAGTCACAATCTAATTGGAACGCTCCATTGACAATTGGTCAAGCCTTGATTTAGCGTTGGAGCGTTCCACAAAGCGATCTGAATCACATTGCGAAAAGTGGATCACATCCGTTCATAGCTAGATGGTTCCGGCGTCCCCTGCCTTCGACGGCACAGATAGGGGTCGACGGTCGAAGTACGCGACATCAAAGGAGATTTCACGTGGCAAAGCTCAATTGGCGGCGGGGCGCAGTGGCGCTGGCCGTAGTACCGCTTCTGGCCCTGGCAGCCTGTTCCAGCGGAGGCGGGAAGCCGGCTGACACCGCCAACGCCGCCGGTGGCGGACAAGCCGCCAGCACTCCCCGGATCAAGGTGGCGCTCATCACCCACGCCGAGGCTGGGGACACGTTCTGGGACATCGTCCGCAAAGGCGCGGAGGCGGCGGCCGCGAAGGACAATGTCGAGGTTCTTTATACGAGCGACGCCGACGCGGGGCGCCAGTCCCAGCTGGTGCAGCAGGCCATCGACCAGAAGGTTGACGGCATCGCCGTCACCATCGCCAACCCGGGCGCCATGAAGGACGTGCTGAAGAAGGCCACCGACGCCGGCATCCCGGTGGTGAGCTTCAACGCCGGCGGTGACGTCTCCGCGCAGATGGGCGCGTTCACCCACTTCGGTTCCAATGAGACCCTGGCCGGCGAAGCGGTGGGCGCCAAGCTGGCTTCGCAGGGCTACAAGCACCCCATCTGCGTGATCATGTCACAGGGACAGGTGCAACTCGAACAGCGGTGCGCAGGCGTGAAGACGAAGGTGCCCGGGACCGAGATCCTATATGTCAACGGGGCCGATATGACGGCGGTGCAGTCCACTGCGACGGCGAAACTGCAGGCCAGCAAGGACGCTGACGTGATCATCGGGTTGGGCGCTCCCTTCACCTTGACCATTCTCAAAGCCGTGGCAGATGCCAACAGCCCGATCAAGGTGGCCAGCTTCGACCTGAACCCCGCGCTGGCGCAGGCGATCAACGATGGCAAGGTGCTGTTCACGGTGGACCAGCAGCCGTGGCTCCAGGGCTACTTGTCCATTGACTCGATCTGGCAGAACAAGCTTGGTGGTTTCAAGGTCGGTGGCGGGCAACCTGTCCTCACGGGCCCGACGATCGTGGACAAGTCCAACATTTCCGACGTTCTGAAGTTCGTTCAGCAGGGCATCCGCTAATCCGATGACCGCTCGGCTCGCGCGGCACGATTTCCTTGCCGCGCGAGCTGATCGAGAAGAAAGGTATTTCATGGCTTTAGTTACTGCCCCGGCACCCAAAACTGCCGCGGATGAGCGGGTCGCGAAGCGGAGCCCGTTGAGCAAGTTGATGGCCCGTCCTGAAGTCGGCGCCCTGGTGGGGGCCGTTGTTCTCTTCATTTTCTTCGCTTCGGTGTCCGGCACGTTTACCCAGCCGAATGCTTTGGCAACGATCCTGTACGGGTCTTCCACGATCGGGATCATGGCGGTGGGGGTGTCGCTGTTGATGATCGGGGGCGAGTTCGACCTCTCCACCGGCGTGGCCGTGATCTCCTCGGCGCTCACCGCTTCCCTGTTCAGCTGGTATTTCTCGATGAACGCCTGGGTCGGAGTGGTGATTGCACTGCTGGTTTCCCTGACGATCGGCTTCATCAACGGCTGGATCCTGGTCAAGACGAAGCTGCCGTCCTTCATCGTGACGTTGGCGACGTTCCTGATGCTCACGGGCCTGAACCTGGCCCTGACCCGGCTGATCGGCGGGTCCGTGTCCTCCCCGTCGATTTCGAAGCTGGATGGTTTCGAGTCGGCGCACGCGGTGTTCGCGTCCTCGATCAGCATCGGCGGGGTCGAGGTGAAGATCACGGTGTTCTTCTGGATCATCCTGGTCGCCATCGCGTCCTGGGTCCTGCTGCGCACGAAGGTGGGGAACTGGATCTTCGCCGTGGGCGGGGACGCGAACGCGGCCCGGGCGGTGGGGGTGCCGGTGACGAAGACGAAGATCGGGTTGTTCATGGCGGTCGGGTTCTGCGGCTGGATCCTGGGCATGCACAACCTCTTCGCCTTCGACGCGGTGCAGTCCGGTGAGGGCGTGGGCAACGAGTTCCTCTACATCATCGCCGCGGTGATCGGCGGCTGCCTGCTCACCGGCGGGTACGGTTCGGCGGTGGGCGGGGCGATCGGTGCGTTCATTTTCGGGATGGCGAACAAGGGCATCGTGTACGCGCAGTGGAACCCGGACTGGTTCAAGTTCTTCCTGGGCCTGATGCTGCTGCTGGCCACCATCGTGAACCTCATCGTCAAACGCCGCGCAGAGCTCAAGTAAAGGGGCGGACCAATGAATGCCAAACAGATCGACCAGCAGACCCTGCTCCGGGACGAAAAGGACCCGCTGACCCACACCCCCGTGCACCTGCTCTCCCTGGACGGGGTGGGCAAGCACTACGGGAACATCATCGCCCTGCGCGACGTGACGATGGCCGTGGACAACGGCCGGGTGACCTGCGTGCTGGGGGACAACGGCGCGGGCAAGTCCACGCTGATCAAGATCATCGCCGGCCTCCACCAGCACGACGAGGGCGTGCTGCACGTCATGGGCGATGAGCGGAAGTTCAACTCCCCCCGCGACGCCCTGGACGCGGGCATCGCCACCGTGTACCAGGACCTGGCCGTGGTCCCGTTGATGCCGATCTGGCGGAACTTCTTCCTCGGCTCGGAACTGACCACCGGGTTCGGGCCGTTCAAGTCCATGGACGTCCAGAAGATGAAGGACAT
>NZ_JBFTOG010000038.1:0-58197 GCF_056397865.1 Arthrobacter sp. 05L417 | reverse complement strand
ACTACGCCCAACGCACCCTGCTCAAACGCGAAGTCCTCCCCGAACACGTCGCCAACGCCGCCGCCGTGCTCACCAGCAACGAACTCTCACACACCACCGGCCTGCACATCCCGGTCGACGCGGGCGTCGCAGCAGCCTTCCTCCGATGAAGGACTCACTAACTCCCGGACTATTGGTCGCGGTGAACGACGCACACGGGCGCGTTCCCGACCAAACATTCGGTTCGATCAATCAAGAACTGGCCCCCACGAACACCAAGGAGAAGCATGTCCACTGAAGTAGTCGTCGTCGGGTCGGCAAATCTGGACTACATCATCCAGCTGGATGCGCCTCCAGAACCAGGGCAGACGGTTCTTGCACACCATTTCCACACCCAATCAGGCGGCAAGGGCGCCAATCAGGCTGTGGCCGCGGCACGCTTGGGGAGTTCCGTCAGGTTCATCGCCGCCATCGGAGACGATGCCGAGGGAGCAGCCATGCTCAGCAGCCTCAAGGCTGAAGGGATAGATACCAGCCAGGTCCAGATCTTGCCGGGCGGACGAACTGGCGCCGCGTTTGTCTCGGTCTTCCCCAACGGGGAGAATTCCATCTCGGTGGTTGCCGGAGCGAATCTTGGCCTATCCGAAGTCCACGTACGAGAATCCCTGAACCACGTTCGCCGCGGGGCAATCGTTGTGGTGCAGGCGGAGGTGCCGGTGGCTACTATCCAGGAGGCCTTGGATGCCTCACAGCGGGCCGGTTTGCGGTGTGTGCTGAATCTTGCCCCATACGTGCGTATTGACGAACGTCTCCTTCGCCATGCCGATCCCCTTGTGGTGAATGAGTCCGAGGCCAGTGCGCTCCTATCCAGGCCCGTCTTCGATGAAGCAAGCTCACGCGAGGCAGCTCGTCAGCTCGGCGAGACCGCTTCCTCAGTGGTCATCACAATGGGCGCGGCAGGTGCGTACTGGCTCGACAAGGAGGATGAGGGCCACGTATCGGCTCCCGCGATTGGCCCCGTGATCGATTCCACCGGTGCGGGCGATGCCTTCGTGGGCGCACTCGCTGCGTGCTTGGCCGTCGGCCGCCCGTTGTCGGAGTCGGTCCAGTTGGGCGTTGCCGCGGGATCGTTCTCGGTCATGAGACTCGGCGCCCAGTCTTCCTACCCGACAGCCCAAGGCCTGGGAACCCACGTGTGATAAACATTCTCCGCAAGAGCGGGATGCCTATCGGCGGCGCTCGAAACTGAGCCATTGTGACGGAGGCGCAATTCAGCGCCCTGCAACGGTTCATGAAGCTGTCCGTGCACGAGCAGGGGAGTCTTTTCCCGGAACATGCTCGCGGCCCTCATCAAGGGAGAACGCAACCCCGATGTGCTGGCCGGGATGGCCCGGGGCGTGTTGCGGTCGAATATCCCGGCCTCGTTGACGCGCTCACCGGGCGGTTCAAACCCCACCACGCGTTCATGGCCCGGCTGCACGTGGACCAGATCGACTCCCACACCCGGGTCATCGAAGCGCTCACTGCACGGATCGAGGAGGCGATGGTACCGTTTCGCGACGCCAGGGAAGCCCTGAGCAAATACCTCAAGGCGGCCCTGGGCATCGCGGCCATGTCGGCCGCACGGTCCAGGAACACCTACCTCGCCGCGAGAGACCACCGCTTGGCCGCCCGCCGCGGACCCAAGATAGCCTTCGTCGCCGTCGAGCATTCCATCCTGACCGCGGCCGACGCGAGGCCCTGTGGACAGCTGAGATCCATACTCGGGGAAGTAAAGTCGACGCAGATTGGTGTTCTTGTTCAGCGAGCTGATCGGCCAGTCGTTACTGGAGGGCACTTGCTCGTCCGCCCCGTCTGGTCCAGGCCGCTCTCCCCCGACCACACCCTGAAACGGTCCCGCTGGTGCCGAAGACACGAGCAACTCGCCCACACAGCCACTACCGGGCACCGCGGACACATCCAATAGGCGCGACTTAGTACAACTTTTCGGGCACCGCGAGTGATTCTCTGGGCGGACAGGATCACCCGGAATGGCTTGCAACTTTTCCCGATGTCTTCGAGGTCGAGGCTGGCTGGGTTCACCTGCCAGCCCGATGAAGCCGGCGGAGGATCGGAACAGGTCGCTCCATTTGCAGTAGGCCGGACTGCTGCGTTTCGGCTCCCAGGCGGGGAGAATTCGATGCATATTGTCCGGAAGAAATCAGAGCACTGTCTTTGACAGGCCGTGACCGTGTTTAAGGCAACTGTGCCGGCGCCGCTTTACCGTGACAAAGAGTCAACGTTCCATTCGGTGCTGCCGGGCTCACGGTGCGTTCGGCACACATATTTGATGTGCGTTGCAGTTCCCAGTGAATTTTCCACATCGGCTGTCACATTGACCGTCCAGACCGGGTCACCTCCCGATCTAGCGGCATCGCTGAAGGCAATCGAACCGGAATCATGCAGGGCCACTCTGATCGTTTCGTAGCAGGCCTTCTCAGCGGCTGCACCTGTATTGCCCTGGAAAAAGGTCGCGATCCACGAAACCAAGAGAGTCAGCGCAAAGATCATACGTCGTCCGGGGAGCCGCGGACCGGGTCGGCCTTCAGCGGCCGCCGTTCGAGTGCGCCCCGCAAGGGATGCTGGTCCCTGACCTGGTTTCATGTCCTGCTCTTTTCACCAATATGCGGCCGGCACCTGCTCGTGCGGGCACGGGATTACCGTAGAAAACGATCTTGAGTAGGCGAAACTACCTCAGGGAGTTTGCCCGAAAGCCATGTGCCACTCCGCCCGGGGTTCGGGCGGAGTGGCACATGTTCCGTACGCGGAATCTACGAAGAGGCGCCCTGGGTTTCCAGTTCCTTCGTAACGCCGTTTCCAAGGGGTGCAGTGAGGCGATCTGCGAAGAAGTGGCTGACCCGGGGACCGTCCACTTCGAGTGCCACGTCCATGTTCGGTGGCAGCTTCTTGGGGTTGGTGCGCAAGAGATCCTGCTGTCCGTTCGCGTTCGCAACGTACATGTCACGTTCGATCGGCGTCAGGTTGTACTCCGTGGCGATGTGCAGCGGGAACAGCTTCAGCAAGGTCTGATCGAAGGCATGCATGACCACGAGCGGATCATGCAGCCACAGGGCCGTGTGTTCGGTTGCAATTCCCACGGCGGTGTAGATCAGCTTTTCCTGCGGGGGCCACAGGTCGAGAATCCGGGTGGCCATTTCCGTAATCGGAGTGTCGGCTTTCCTGATGCGGTCTTCGTCCTCTTTCAACAGTGGCGTGTAGAGCGTCACATCACACGGAACGTATGTGATCGGCATGCCGGAGTTCAGAACGATTTCAGCAGCGATGGCATCGTTGTTGAAGTTGTACTCCTCGCGAGGCGAGCGACGGACGCCCTTCTCATCCACAATCGGGATAACAACGCCCGCCATGATGATGAGTTCCTTGATGTTCTCCACGACCCGCGGTTCGCGAAGGATGGCGTGGGCGACGTTTGACACCGTACCCAGGGTGACGACCTTGATTTCACCCGGGTTGTTCATGATCGTTTCGATGATGAAATCAACCGCGTGTTGGTCTTCGTACTGGGGCTCTTCGCCCTCTTCGAGGATGCCCTCGCCCTCGAAACCGAACATCAGTGCATGGCCGCGCATCGGCATACCGATGCCCTTGAACACAGGGATGTCGCTGCGGCCGGCCGCTTCCAGGACCTTGACTGCGATCTGAGCCCGCAGGTGCGTGTCTCCGTAGCAGGTGGTGACGCCTTCGACGATCAGCTCCGGCGACTGAGCCGCGAACATCACCGCAAAGGCGTCGTCGTAGTAGGTTCCGATATCCGTATCGAGAATGATGCGGGTCTTTTCCACTTTCTTACTCCAATCTTCGTTGGCTGGATAAACAGCTATGTCTAACATCTTGTGACATTTATCATTATGTCACACGTACTTGGGAGCCCGTCAAGGGTTTATAGCCTCATTTTTTCGATGCACCCAGGAAGTTTCCGAGCCTTGATGATTCTGGTAACAGAAAATAACAAATGCGATGGTTGTGTTGGGCTCGGTAACGAAAACTTGCCGGCCTAGCCCGCCCTAGCGGCCGAAGCGCTGAACCCTGGGACTTTGCGGGTACGGCCAGGTGGCTCCCATGATCATGTAGTCAGTCGTCGTGTAACGGCCGGCTACCGTGTCCGCCAATGATTTCGGCCCGTCGAACCCGATGACTCGCCACCCGACAGAATCTTTGTTCCCTCCATACACGGGATCGGCATAGAAGCCCTGACGCGTATGCGCGACGAGCATGTCGAAGAATCCGAGGCCGGCGTCGCTGACCGGTTGGTTGGTCGGGGGCGGGCCGCCCTCCCCTGAGTTGAAAATTTCGTCATCGTGCAACTGAACGTGCCGCGGCTTTGGCCGCCCGGAGGTTTCAACGAGCAGCGCGTCCTGCTCGTCATCCGACAGCTCGTGGAAGTCCTTGGCGTATTTGTCCAGACTGAGCGCCTTCAGGGCCGCTAGTCCTTCGCGGTAGACGGACTGCCTGTGCCTGATTCGCGCTTGCCAGGCTTCGGCTTCCTTCCCGCGTATTTCCAGGAATCCGTCACCAGTGGCGCTGGCATACACGAAGTCACCGGACAGAAATCGGTCCAGAAATCGTACGACGTCGGCTTCCGCCGCCCCGGGATCGTAATCCGTGGGGATGATTCTGGCCGTCGCGGCCCGGACGAGGGTCCACTCATCGTCCGTAAAAAACAGGGGCCCGTCTACGTCTCGAGCCGAAATTGGCACTGTGGGCCAGTGGGCCTGGGATTGGCTGACCATGGGAGAAACCCTCCTTGTTGTCTGTTGAATCAGGGAAAGTGGCGTCAGTCCGCTGTGCGGCCTTTGCCACGGACATGGATGATGCGTTCAGTGCACCGCCAGGCGTTGGCCATGATGGTAAGCGTCGGATTAACGCCGGTCGAGGTTGGGAAGAAGCTGCCGTCGAAGATGTAAAGGTTCGGCACGTCATGGGTCTGGCACCATTTGTCGACGACGGACTTTGACGGGTCGTTGCCCATCCTTGCCGTACCCATCTCGTGGCAGCAGTTTCCTGTGATCTTTTCGAGGTTAACGGGGATGATCTTGCTGGCGCCCGCCACCTCAAGAATTTCCATGTTCTTGGCAACCTGCCACTTGGCCTGGGCGAAGTCGTTGGCATGAGGGGTGTGGGTAATCCGGGCGACTGGCAGCCCCCAGGCATCGACGACGTTTGGGTCAAGGTCTACCCTGTTGGATTCGACGGGTAGATCCTGGACCATGACACCGAGCTTCATGCTGTGGTTGAACAGATCGCGATCAGTGTCCTTAGAGGCCTGTCCCCAAGTGGGTCGCCCGGGGAAGGTCCAGTTGACGGGATGGCCAAGCATAGAGGCGAAGATGAGCGTTCCCAGCATGTGACCGCGGTCATAGTCAGTCTGGTAGTAATCGAACGACATGGTGTTCATGTAGTGGCCGGCCCAGGGATACAGGGGATCAACCACCTCCTTGTCGAACAGTCCGATCGCGAAGAGGTACTCGTGGAAAGTGGCGTTTGCTCCAAGCAGACCACTGCTGTTGGCGAGCCCGTTGGCATGAGTCGCTGACTTCGATAGTTGAAGCAGGCGCGTGGTTTCAATTGCCCCGGCGCAGCAGATCACGATGTCGGCAAGCTGCTCAACCTCATTGCCATCGGCGTCGGTGTAAATGACGCCCTTGGCTGTTCCGTCCGGGTGAAGGACGATCTCCCGGACATAGCAGTCCGGCCTGAGATCAAGCAACCCCGTGGCAAGTGCGTCCGGAATGAACGTATTCGCCGTTGAAGATTTGGCCCCTACGGGGTCGCCATACTGCTGCCAGAAGCCCGAATTCACGTGCGGGTTGCGGCCTCGATACGGCTCGGTGACCATTGCCTGCGGAATCGGGAACGTGCTCTGGCCCATCTTTTTCATGGCCTGCGCAAAAACACGCCCATAGTGCGTCAGCTCGACCGGCTTCGTGGGGTATCCCTTAGAACGAGGTCCTTCCCATCGGTTGGCGCCGGCAAGTCCCGAAGTGCCGAGCTCCCATTCAACGCGCGTGTAGTACGGCTCGAGGTCACCGTATTCGATCGGCCAGTCGACCAGACTCGCGCCGGGAATATCACCGTGCAGCGAACGGAGGCGGAAGTCGTCCTCCGTCATCCGGGGAACGATGCCGCCCCAATGAATCGTTCCGCCCCCGACGCCTTGGGGGGTCGGGGAGAACTGGACTTCTTCCTCCGGGCTTTCCTCGTCCGGCCGGTACGTGCGTGGCTTCAGCTGAGGATCCGGCCAGACGTAGTTCCGGTTCAGGTATTTGAGTTCATCACCGGAGAATTGTTCATTTCGCAAGAATGGGCCCCGGTCAAGTGCGACCACACGGATCCCGGCCTCTGTAAACACCTTGGCGGCCGTGCCGCCGGAGGCGCCTGCACCGATGATCAATACTTCGACCGGCTCAGGTTTCTTCCTGGGAATCATGACTACCTAACCTTTCTTGCCACCTCTGAAGCGGTGACCTTTTTGGAATGAACGGGTGCCGAACTGAACGCGTCAGTGCGGTAACCCGAAGAGGAGGATTGCGCCCAGTGCCAGGCCGCAAATCAGCGGCACAGACCGTTTCAGCGCTTGGACTGAGGTTGCCGAACCGCGCCTGTTGAGTGCGACGACCGCGATCAGGATGAGTCCCTGAACCATGGCCTGGATGTAGGGATTGACGTTGAGTAGATCCAGGATGTTGGTGATGAACTGGATGATCAGGACGCCGACTGCAACGCCCCGGATGGTTCCGACTCCGCCTGTGAGCGGGGCGCCGCCGACGACGACGGCCGCGATGGCTGCAAGTTCATAGCCGTGGCCGTAAGCCGGGTCCGCGGTCTGCAGTCGTGACATCAGGACAAGGGCTCCCATGCCGGCACAGAGGCCTGAAATCATGTAAACCGTCATGCGGTGCCGAACGACCGGGATGCCGGCGAAATGGGCCGCTTCCTCGTTGCCGCCCAGGACGTAGATTTGACGCCCGAAAACAGTCTTTGACAGCACAATCTGAGCGATCGCAACGGTCAGGACGAAAACGATCACCGGAACAGGTATGCCGAATACCTCAGTGCTGAGCCATTTCAGCGCGTTGTCGCCCCGCAGCCGGATCGGGTTCGAACCCGAGAGGAAAAACGCGGCGCCAGTGGCGATCGTCATGGTTCCCAGGGTGATGATGAAGGGCTGTAACCGACCGAAGGCGATTCCTAGCCCATTAATTGTGCCCACGAACAGCCCTGTAAACAATGCGCCCAGGATGACTCCGACCGGGCCGTAAGGCGCCATCTTCGCACCGACAATGGCCGCCAGGGCCAAGGTGGCTCCGATCGAAAGGTCAATGCCGGCACCCCCAGCGATTATCACGAATCCCTGCCCCACTGCCAGTAGACCGATTATCGAGGCGAGACCCAGGACGTTTCGGATGTTGTCGATGGTCATAAAGAACGGTGAAAGGGCCGATCCCAGGATCAAGACGACAACGAGTGCCGGGAGCGCTCCGGCTTTGCGTAGGGCCGCCGGAGTCCATTCCCGACGTAAGTTCTGCTTTTGGGGAGTCGGCGTTGCGACTTCAGTGCTCATGTGCGTTTCCTTCTCAGAGAATCAGAATGGTTCCGGGATCTGACTTAGACCATCGCGGAGGAGAGGATGCGTTCTTCTGTGGCCCCCATGGCCGGGATGTCATCCACAAGACGGCCGTCCCGCATGACAAGGATCCGGTCCGCAATCGCCAGCAGCTCAGACAGCTCCGAGGAGATAACGAGTACCCCGGCTCCACCCTTTGCGAGTCCGTTGATGAGTCGGTAAATCTGGAACTTGGCGTTCACGTCGACCCCCCGTGTGGGTTCGTCGAAGATGTAGACCGGAAAGTCGTTGAGAAAGCACCTGGCGATGACCACTTTTTGCTGGTTTCCCCCACTCAATGTCCCTACTGGCACGCCGGCTCCGGCCGCCTTCACGCTGAGCTTGCCGATCAGGTCCCGCGCCAGCTGCGCAGACCGCGTCCTGCTGAGCCACCCGCCTTTGGAGATGACCTCCGGTTGCGACAGCGTGAAGTTCTCTTCGATGGTCATGTCCAGTACCAGCCCCTGGCTTTTCCTTTCTTCAGGAACCATCACGATGCCCGCGCGGAAGGCTTCCCGGGGATTACGTATCCGATGCGGCACCCCATTCACCTCGACGGTGCCGGAATCGTAGTTGTCAACCCCGAAGATCGCCCGTGCAACTTCGCTGCGGCCCGCACCCAGCAGCCCTCCCATGCCCACGATTTCACCGGGGTTCAACTCAAAGCTGATGTCCTCGAATTTGCCGGGACTCGACAGGTTCTTCACCGAAAGTCTCGGGGGCATCTTGATCTGCCCGGATTTGACCTCGAAATCAATGCCTGCCCGGTTTTGAATCTCGTGCGTGAACCGTTCAACCGGACGTCCTACCATGGCCTTGACAATATCGTCGTGGCTCATCTCGCTCATCGGCTTGGTGACGATCTTGACTCCGTCCCGAAGCACCGTGACAGTGTCGGCAATCCGGGACAGATCCTGGAGACGGTGGCTGACCAGGATGAAGGCTGTGCCGGCGTCCTTGGCCTTTTCCACAACCTCGAAAAGGTGGGCGACTTCCGGCTCCGTCAGAGCGGCGGTTGGCTCGTCCAGGATGATGATCCTGGCTTTGCCAACAAAACTCCTGCCGATCATGACTAGTTGCTGGATGCCGGGGGAATGCTCGCTCAGCTCTGAGAACGGATCGATGGAGAGGCCGAGGGAATCCAGCACAGGCTGCGCCTTGGCCCTCAGAGCGTTGCGTGAGACCATCCCGGAGCGCGCCGGGAAGGCAGCAACGCATAGGTTCTCCGCTACAGACATGTGGGGGACAAGGGAGAGCTCCTGCGGGACGGCGCTGACTCCGAGCAGCCGGGCGTCTTGGGGGGAGGTGAGATGCACCCTCTTGTTATCGATGTATACCTCCCCCGCGTCCGGCTGCTCGAGACCGCAGATGACCTTCGACAGAGTTGACTTGCCGGCCCCGTTTTCACCGCTTATCGCATGGACGGTTCCAGGAAAGATGTCCAGGTCCACGGAGGTGAGGGCTTGCACCCCCGGGTAGGTCTTCGATATTCCGCGCAAGGCCACGACTGTCCCGTCGAAGGTGCCGTTGCGTGCCTCGGAATCGGGATGCTTTCCGAGCGGAGCTGATCCGTGAATTGGAAGCCATGATTTCTTCATGAGAGTTGTCTTTCCTGCATCGGCGGTTGCTGGACGGCGAAAGGTCGGTCAGACCGCGCTTAGCCCGCGGATCCCCAGGTGGTCTTGTCGTACGCTGGGGCGTTGTCTTTGGTCAGGAGAAGCGGCTGCTCAAGCATGATGCGCTTGGGGTAATCCTTTTTCTCAATGGCCTGAATGGCTACTCGAAGGGCCAGATCCGCGTGCAGGGGCGTCGCGGGAACAGCGGCCGAGACTTCTCCGCGCTGGATGGCCGCAGTGGTGGACTTGTCGTCCCCCCACGTATAGAGAGGAATGTCTGTCCGGCCCGTTTGTTGCATCGCGGCGTAAACACCCAGCGCCATTTCGCTGTATTGGGTGTACCAGGCGTCGATCTTCTTCCCCTGAGGTGACTGGAGGAAGCTGAGTGCAGCCTGATAGGCCTTCGTGCGATCGAAGTCGCCGGGAGAAGTTTCATTCACCGTGATGTCCGGATACTTGGACTTCAGGGTGGCTATGAAACCTTCGTGGCGCAGAATCTGGGGCGAGGACCCCATCGTTCCTTGCGTCTCCACCACGGTGCCTTTACCCTTCAGCGACTCGCCGATGGTATTGGCAATCTGGATAGCACCTTGCTTGTAGTCAAGGTAGACCCAAGAATCAGGGCAGTCGGTGTCGACCGTCCGTTCCATGCCGATGACGAAAATGCCGGCTTTGCAGACTGCATCGATGGCGGGAGTCAACGGACCCACCGACTGGGGAAATACCAGGATGCCGCTGACCTTCTGGCTCACGCAGGACTGAAGGTCAGCGACTTGTTCGCTCGGATCATTCGTTTCTGTGTACTTGATCTGGACATTGGGATGCTTGGCGGCCTCGATCATGAGGCTTTCCTTTTGTGCAGTAGACCAGGGGTTGTTGGCCAGCCCTTGAGAGAAGCAGAAGGTGTAGGTTTTGGCCGGGTCTCCAATGGGTCCGTCGGCGACGGGCAACGCTCCTGCATAGGGGAGGGTCAGCGTCTGCTTGGTCACGGGTCCTGTGACAGGGTTCCCCGGAGCCTGTTTGAGTACTGTCGCATTGTCGGGCGCATAAAGGGCGACGTTCTCGGGAAGGTAATAATTTTCTTTCGAGCCTCCGGCGTTTCCTGGGGCTCCGGCGCACGCGGAGAGTGCAAGCACACCTGCACTCAGGACGGCCGCTGCTCGAACGGAGGTCCACTTGCGGTTCGACTGCTTGGCAGTCAATGAACGCTGAATCATTTTTGTATCCTCATCTTTGAGTGTTACATGATGTGGTTAGTAACACTATCGCCACATTGTTGAAAGCGGAAGCCTTCGGATCAAATCTGTTATTTGATGTTGCAAACTACAGGAGCCAACGCAAAGTGGTTATGGCGCACTCAGTCCATAAGGTCGGGGTCGTAGGGGTTCCGGATCCCCACCTCAAGTGCGGCGATCTCCGCAAGATCGGTTTCCTCGAGCTGGAAGTCGAAGACTTGCGTGTTCTCGATCATTCGGTCGGGACTCACGGTCTTCGGGATGACCACATTTCCTTGGTCGAGGTGCCATCTGATAATCACTTGGGCCGCGGTCTTCCCGTATTTCGCGCCGATCTTCCGGAGGACGGGACTGTCAGTCAGCTTGCGGTTAGCAAACGGGTTCCCGGCCAAGGGGGACCAGGCCATCGTCGCAATGGAATGCGAGGTGTTGAATGCCTTCAACTCCGCTTGGTGCAGGCCGGGATGGAGCTCGATTTGGTTGACGGCGGGAACCACGTTTGATTCAGCCATCAGGCGGTCAAGGTGGTGGATCTGAAAATTTGCGACGCCGATGGATTTTGCCAGGCCTTCCTCTTGCAGACGCTCAAGTGCCCGCCAGCTCTCGACGTATTTGCCAATCTTCGTCATCGGCCAATGGATCAGGAAGAGATCGACATAGTCGAGGCCGAGCCGCTTAAGGCTGCCTTCGAATCCGCGGCGCGCCGCGTCATAGCCGTGGCTTTCATTGCCCAACTTGGTGGTGACGTATATTTCGCCCCGAGGGACACCGGAGCGGCGGATTCCTTCGCCCACGCCGGTTTCATTTTGGTACTGCTCGGCCGTATCCAATGACCTGTATCCAAGCTTGAGTGCCGCAGCCACGGTGTCGGCGGCAGAGGCGTCGTTTGGGCCGAAGATGCCCAGGCCGATCTGGGGAATTGCAGATCCGTCGTTGAGGGCAAAGTCGGGAATTGGCTGAATTGACATAAAGTGCTCCTTGGGGCTGGACATCTACATTGGGACGTTGAGGCAGGGGTTCTGCGAGGAAAGGTGTGCTCGAGCTACGCGAAATCGAAGCTTCAGGGCGCCAGGCAAGCTGCAGCAGCCTTGATGGCAGCTTCGGCGATCTCACGGTCCTGGTTCATGGAGCTCTTTCCGGAGATTCCAACGGCACCGATCAGTTCGCCGTCGTGCAGGACAGGTAGTCCTCCGCCGATAATGGTTGCCCCTTCGATCGTGGCCACGCCATGCAGCAGGGCTTCCTCCTGACGGACAACTTCCCAGAACTCGTGCGTGGCCATGCCGTTACCGGCGACAGAGTACGCCTTGTCAACTGCGATTTTCGCCGTCTGAAAGGGCGCACTGTCCATTCGTTCGAAACACACAAGGTGTCCGGCGCTGTCGACCACTGCGATGCTGACGCACACACCCATCTCCGTGGACTTTCCGACTGCGGCGTCGACGGCAACGCGCGCCAGCACCCGAGTAATATTCCGTGACCTGACGAGTTTATTCACGCACGTCCTCCTTGTGTTCCACTCAAAATGAATGTTAGATAGAGTGAATATTTACAATATCGATAGCGTAGAGGCCTTCCGGCGCTGTTGTCTATAGTCAGCAATTTTCCAAACCTCCGCCGTTCCGAAGTCGGGGCGCAACTTCAGGCAGCTTCGGGATGTTGTTCGCCGAGGAGGGAGGGAGGCGCTACCTGAGAAGGCCCGCTGGTCTGCCGGGTTACGTTCGCTTCGCTCGGCAGTGAGTCAGGCCCCCGGGGCCAATATCGGCCGGATTTCCTGGGGACCCGCCCATGACGCAGTCGCTTTTCGGGCATAAAAGGGTTCAGCGCCGTCGTCAACGTGTTCTCGTAGATCGAAAGAAGATCCATGCTAAGAAACATCAACCCGCTGCTCCGCGGAGAGCTCTTGAAGATGCTCGATGAAATGGGGCACGGCGATCGGCTTGCCCTGGTCGACAGAAACTATCCTGCCTATTCGAGCGGCTGCCCCGTGATACAAATTCGAGGAACTCGTCTGCTGCAGGCAGCACAGGCGATCCTCAGTGTTCTTCCGTTGGACAGCTTTGTCGAGCATCCGCTTGAGCGCATGCATCCGGACGGAGACCCGGCGACGGTGACTGAAATCCAGACCCGATTTCTTCGCATGGCTTCCGAGTCCACCGGCCTAGAACTGGTCTACGGGGCCGTGGAGCGACACGACTTTTACAGGCGGGTACGGGATTCGTTCGTCGTGGTGCAGACCGCGGAAGATCAGCCCTATGCGTGCTTCATGCTCCAGAAAGGCGTCGTTTGAAGAAGCCGCCTGAACCCTCCAATTTCGGTTGACGATAACAAGATTCGCTCAGGCACTGGTGGATGGCGGCCATCGACGGACAAAGCCAGCCGAGCCGTGGTGAAGAAGATCGGGTAGGTCACTGCTCCGTAGAAGTCAAAGCCATAATCGAGCCATTCCGGCTCGGGACGGTAGGGCGTGAAGGAACTGCCGTCGAAGGCTCCAGTCCAGTAGGCGTACGTCGCGGGCAGTCCGCGACCCTTGCCGTTCGCACTTGTACCGAGGACCCAGTGCGAGGTACCGTCGTCGGCTGTAATACGAGAGATGTCGGGGCACTCGAGCACCCCCAAGTAGTTACGCTGGAACTCGCCGACGCGCTGCCAGGACCGCAGGTCCGGTGAGGCGTAGAAACCGAGCTTTTGCCCTTCGGCGTTGACCATGAACCACCGGTCACAGTAAGCGTCCCAGATCACTTTGGGATCGCGGAAATCATTCACTCCCGGGTTGGGCAGCACAGGGGCCGGGCCGCCGGCCTGAAACGACCGCCCGCGGTCTGTGGAATACCAAAGGTACTGGGCCTGGCGGCCTTCCGGCGCTTGGGTGACAAGGGCTATTACCGTCCCCGCTCCGTATCCCGCGGTGTTTCGCTGGTCAACCACGAGGCACCCTGACCAGCAGTCGCCGTTGCTGTGGCAGTTCCGGCCTAAACCCGCTCCGGGAAAGACTCAACCTTCGCAGGGTCGCGCTCCACGACGTCGCCAAGAGTATCGTCGATCAGTTCAAGCGTTTCGCGCCCTAGAACCAGCTCGGCAGCTTTGACTGTGTCGTCGAGCTGTTCGGGGCGGCTGGCGCCGACAATCGCTGCGGAAACGTTCGGGTTGGCCAACACCCAGGCCACGGCCAGGGTGGCTAACGGCACGCCTAGATCTTGGGCTATCGGCTTGAGCTTCTCCACGCGTTCCAGCACCTCCGGCTGCATGAACTTGTGCTCGGTCTTCAGTCCGCCGTCATCGTCGCTGAAACGGCTGCCGGCTGGAACCGTGGAAGCGCCGTATTTGCCGCTCAACACCCCTTGGCCCAGCGGTGACCAGCACACCTGGGTGATCCCGAGCTCTTCGCAGACCGGCACTACCTCAGGCTCGATCACGCGCCACAGCATGTTGTACTGCGGTTGGTTCGACACGAGCCCGATGCCCAGTTGGGCCGCCAGCGCTGCGCCGGCCCGGATCTCTTCAACGGTCCATTCGGACACGCCGATGTAGTGGGCTTTACCGGCGCGGACGATGTCCGCGAAGGCCCCCATGGTTTCTTCCAGCGGGGTTTCGTAGTCATAGCGGTGAGCCTGGTAAACGTCCACGTAGTCCGTCTGCAGACGCCTCAGCGAACCGTTGATGGATTCCATTACGTGCTTGCGGGACAGGCCGCGGTCGTTCTTGCCCGGTCCCGTGGGGAAGAACGCCTTGGTCATGAGCTCCACGCCTTCGCGCCGGACTCCCTTCAGGGCTTCGCCGAGCATGGATTCGGCCTTGGTGCCTGCATAGGCGTCCGCGGTGTCGAAAGTGGTGATGCCCAGATCCAGCGCCTTGCGGACGCATTCGGTGGCGAGGTCCTGGTCCACGGTTTCGCCATGCGTAGCCCAGTTGCCCAGTGCTATGGCGCTGACGTACATGCCGCTTGTGCCGAGTTTGCGGTATTGCATGAAGTTTCCTTTCAGGGGGTGCCGGAGCGTCCGGCGGAATGAGGAGAATCCGGGATCCTGGCAGTTGAGCGCAGGGCACGGGGAGGTGCGGTGGTCTCCCGCACAACCAGGCGTGCCGGAAACACGAGGGTGGCAGGGGGCCGTCCATTCAGGATGTCCAGGAGGATCCGGGCGGCGTCCTGTCCTTGTTCGGCTACTTCGTGGTCCATGGTTGTCAGGTCCACGACGTCACAGAGCTCATGATTGTCGAACCCCAGCACGGAGAAATCCCGTGGAACGTCCAAGCCGGCCTTGCGGAGGACCTTGAGAACACCGAAGGCCATCTCATCGGAGGCGACAAAAGCCGCTGTCGGGACCTGTTCCGCGACAAGCAGCCGCGACATGGCAGCGGCACCCCCCGCGACGCTGTTCTCATCCAACTGTTCAAGCTTGCTGTCCCGGGGCAGTCCGACTTCGGAGAGGGCCTCCCGATAGCCCATCAGCCGTTGCAAGGGAGGTACACCGCCGAGGTTGCTGCCTTCCTCATCACGGATGCCGATGAACGCGATCCGTTCGTGGCCGAGATTGAGCAGATGCCTCACGGCAGCCCGCCCGGCGCCGACGTTGTCCACGGATACCGAACCGATGCCCTGCGCTTCCGCACCCAGCAGCGCCACTGCCTGACCCTGCGAAGTGAGCGATTCCAACTCGTCCTTCGTGGGCTGCAGCGCCATGATGATGACACCGTCAGTCCGACCATGCAGATGCGCGCCACCAAAGAACCGCTCCCGCTGCCCAGGTGTGGCCAGTTCGAAAAGGAGCACATCGAATCCGCCTTCCCTGAGCGTATGTGTGGCTTCACCGATGACCTTTCCGAAGAACCACTTCGCCAGGATGGGTACCACGATGCCTACTGTCATGGTCCGGCCCGTCGCCAGCCGCGAAGCAGCCGGAGACGCCGAATAGCCTAGTTCGTCGGCAGCCTCTTGCACGCGCTTGCGAGTCGCGGCGGACACGCCAGGGACGGAGCGCAGGGCACGAGAGACCGTCGATACAGAAACTCCAGCCATTTCCGCGACCGATTCCACGCTTACTGTCATGCGTCCATACTAGGGCGATTTCAACAATTAACGCAAGCGCTTGCAAAGCGCGTCATATCCATCGAGTCCTGCTTGCCTGACGACGAGGGCCGGTCCGCGATGCCCGGTTCAGCTGCCGTTCTGGTGGTTCAGGATGTGGACGGGCGGACTTTCAACGTCACCATTATCGAAACCGGCACCGACTCCTACCGCCTCGCCCACACCATGGCTAAACAACCGTCTTAACGCTACTGACTCAACGCTGCTGAGATTTGGTACCAAGCAAGGTTCACTCCGGCCGGGCGGCGGTGAAAGGCCGACTTCCCTTATCTCCAAGGCATCTCTATACGGGTGGTACGCGGGAGGTTCCTTTCGACCTATGCGACATTAGCGGACAGCCCAGCCCCGTGTTATAAAACGACCGTCTTCTTTAGTCCTCCTCAGTGAGGCGAAAGTAGCTTCCGCTGGAATGTGGGAGCTATGTGCACAAGAAGACGGACCGATATCCCGTGAGCACTCCGTCCACACGGACAAACAGGGCTTCGATAACCAGGTCATCATTGCCAATTGGGACGACGCCGAGGCCTATGGGCGCTGGTTCAAGAAGCACCGCGACGCACTGATCGGGGCTGGTTTGGAGGCCGCGGAGCACGGCCGCTGGATCGAAGCAGTCAACCCGGAAGCACGCGGGTTTGAGGCGCTGTACTCCTCCAACACCTTCCCAGAGGGGGCCGCGTGGGTGGCCACCGGAGGATACAGCGGTGAAATCCAGGAACGCGGGTACTGGGGTTGGTCCAGAGGATCCCCAAGACGGATCTGGTTTACCTTGTCGGCCAACTTCTGTACGACCTCGTCGTAGATCGTTTCCTGCACAAGGACACGTGAGTCCGGTGTCTCCGGAGCCCCGTGACCGTGCAGCGGGGCCCGTCTTCTGGACCGGGCCGCTGCTTAGTAGCGGAACCGATGATTTTCGCCGTCCGATTGGCCGTTCCTGTTGGCCATGCCGCGGGTCGCTTAAAACTGGCACGGCCAAAGCCCGTTCGGAATCGGCAGCCACAAGCGCTCCCTGCGGCTACTGACCACCATCCGAACCAGCGTCCCCGGCCGCCTCAATATTGGACATCGAGCCGGTGGACTGCGTATGCCTCGTCGTCCCGTGGAGCGGCCTCAGATCGGGGTCTTGGAGCCTTCCAGCAGGAAGAGGATCCTTTCCACTCTTCCTAAGTTCGCGGGGCGGGCGTGGTTTGGCGGGGACGGTTACCCGGACTAGATGGTGGCATAGGGTCGTAGAGGCTCGGCCAGCCTTGTAAGAAGCTCTTTGGAGGTCGGCGGGTTGGCGCCCGGGCGGCTGACTGTGATTGCTGCGGCCATTGACGCTGTTTGTCCGACGTTTTGGAGTGCGGCCGGCCCGAATGCTTCGTCGCCCCGGGTCAGTAGTCCGAAGATGAGTGCGGCCATGTAGGCGTCGCCTGCCCCGATGGTGTCGGCGACCTCGGTTTTCACGGATGGGATGCTGAACCGGGCGCCGGGTGTGGCGAGCAGGGCACCGTCGGCGCCCTTGGTGATGACGGCCAGGCGCGCGCCATGTTGCAGCAGATGGGAGAGGACGTCGTCCGGGGAGGATGCGGGGTACAGCCAGTGTGCATCTTCGTCGCTGAGTTTGACGACGTCCGTGAGCGGGAGCAGGTCCTCGAAGACTGATTGTGCCTCGGAGTGGCTGCCGAGGAGAGCCGGGCGGATGTTGGGGTCGTAGGTGACCAGGCATGAGTGGTGGCATTGCTCGAGGAGGGTGCGGACGGTGCCGGCTCCCGGTGCCAGGAACGTGGCGATGGAGCCCGTGTGGAGAACTTTCGGGATCATGGCCGGTGCCGCACCCGCCAGCTGCCATGCGATGTCGAACTCGTAGCTGGCGGAGCCATCTGCGGCCAAGGTGGCAGTGGCGGTTGCTGTCCGGTCAAGGGAGGTGGATCCGGGAAGAAGCCGGACGCCTGCGCTGTGGAGGTGGTTGGTGATGGCGGTGCCGTGTTCGTCGTCGCCGATCGCCGTGAGCAGCCCGGTCGGGATGCCGAGCCGGCCAAGGCCGTAGGCGACATTTGCCGGGGACCCGCCTGGATAGCTGATGGATCCTTCGGGGCCGTTGACGATGTCGATCAGGGCTTCGCCGATGACGATGACGTCCATCTGGTCGTGGGCGGGGGCGGCCGGTTGGAGCTTGTGCATCGTGGTTCTTTCTTCGGATTGCCGTTGGTGGGGAGCCCCGGGATGGATCCGTCCGCGGACCTGTTGGCAGGTCCGCGGACGGAGAAGGGGCTCCGAGGGAGCGGGAAGCGCCGATCGGCCCTGTCAGGCCTTGGCGGCGCCTGTCATGATCGCGACGGCGTCGGTCATGCTGTGGGACTGCGGGGTGATGGTGGCCGCGCACTTGCCCAGGCGCTGGATGTGGATCCGGTCTGCCACATCGAACACGTGTGGCATGTTGTGGCTGATCAGGATGACCGGCAGGCCGCGGTCGCGCAGGTCGCGGACGAGCTGGAGGACTTGGTTCGATTCGCGGACGCCCAGGGCCGCGGTGGGCTCGTCAAGAACCACCACCTTTGACCCAAAGGCCGCTGCGCGGGCAACGGCGACGGCCTGGCGCTGGCCACCGGAAAGGTTCTCGACCGGCACTGTGACGTCTTGCAGGGTGGAGATGCCCAGGCGGGTCAGTTCTTCCTTGGCCTTCCTGCGCATGCCTTTGGTGTCGAGCATCCGGAACACGCTTCCCAGTAGGCCGGGGAGGCGCTCTTCACGGCCGAGGAACAGGTTCGAGGCGACATCGAGGGCCGGTGAAACAGCGAGGTTCTGGTACACGGTTTCGATGCCGTGGACCCGAGCGTCCTGCGGCCGTTTGAAGTGCACCTGCTGTCCCGAGACGTAGAGTTCCCCGGTGTCGGGGATTTCGGCGCCCGTCAGGCATTTGATGAGCGTGGACTTGCCGGCGCCGTTGTCGCCGATGACGGCCAGCACTTCGCCCGGGTACAGGTCCAGGCTGACACCGTCCAGGCCGACGACGCGGCCGAAGGTCTTGACGAGGTTCCTGGCTTTGAGGATGGGTTCGCGGGTGTTGGTGTGCGGGGCTGCAAATTCTGTCATGGTCATGACTTGACCTTTCGGATCCACTGGTCGATAGACACGGCAACGATGATCAGGATGCCTACGGCGAGGGTCTGGTAGAGGACGTCCAAGCCTGCGAGTGAGAGGCCGTTGCGGAAGATGCCGACGATCAATGCGCCAAGCAGTGAACCCCAGATGGAGCCGCGTCCGCCGAAGAGGCTGGTTCCGCCGATCACGACGGCGGTGATGGAGTCAAGGTTCAGATCGACCCCGGCGTTCGGGCTGGCGGCGTTGGTGCGGCCGATCTGGATCCAGGCGCCCACGGCGAGAACTGCGCCCGCGGCAAGGTAGACGCTCATGAGGACGCGGCTGACAGGGATGCCGGCAAGGCGTGCCGCTTCCTTGTCATCGCCGACGGCGTAGACGTGCCGTCCCCAGGCTGTCTTGCCCAGGATGAAGGCGACGACGACGTAGAGCAGGATCATCATCACGACTCCGGTGGAGATGCGGACGGGTCCGATCGGGAAGGTGCTTCCCAGCCAGGTGAGCACCGGCGGCATTGCGGATCCGCGCACCGTGCTGCCGCCGGAGTAAAGGAGCGTCAGGGCGACGAAAATGTTCAGCGTTCCGAGGGTGACGATGAACGGCGGGAGCCGGAACCTGGTCACCAGGAAGCCGTTGAGAGCCCCGGCAGCCAGACCGACGGCGAGACCTGCAATGAGGGCGAGCGGCCCGGGGATGCCGTTGCTGACTGCAAGCTGGGCGATCACCATCGAGGACAGGATCATGACCGCCCCGACCGAGAGGTCAATGCCGGCGGTCAGGATGATCAGGGTCTGGGCGATCGCGAGGGTGCCCACCACTGCGACCTGCTGCGTGATGAGAGACAGGTTCTCCACCCGCAGGAAGCGCTCATTGAGGATCCCGAAGACTACCACCGCGATCAGCAGGACAATGGCGGGGCTGAGGGCCGGGTAGCGGTGGAGAATGTTGCGGATTCTGCTGAGAGGGGTCTGGCGGTCGAGGAATTCCTCGGCCAGGTCAGCATGCCCTGCGCTCGGCGGGCCGGCGGTCTGTTGCTGGGTCACTTGAATAGCTCCTGAACTTCAATGTTCTATAACTGTTGTCGTGCTGGGTATTCTGCGGGGAGACGCCTTTGCCACGGCTCCCCGCAGAGGGGAGGGCTTTACTTGCCCCAGCAGATCTGGGAAGCAGCCGTGGTATCGATGCTCTGCAGTCCCGAAACTGCCTTGTCCGTGACGAGTGCGGAACCGGTGTTGAAGAAGTCCAGGCCAGCTGAGACCGTGGGCTTCTTGCCTGAGGCGGCCAGGTCCTGGATGGCCTGAACGCCCAGCTGGGCCATCTTCACCGGGTACTGCTGCGCGGTGGCACCGATGATGCCGGCCTTGACGTTGTTCACGCCGGTGCAGCCGCCGTCGATGGAGACCACCAGCACGCCCTTGTCCTTGCCCGCGGCCTTCAACGCCTCATAGGCGCCTGCCGCGGCCGGCTCATTGATCGTGTAGACGACGTTGACGTTCGGGTTCTTCGACAGCAGGGTTTCCATCGCCGTGCGGCCGCCGTCCTCGGCGCCCTGGGATGCCTGGTTGCCGACGATCTCGTAGTCCCCGCCCTTGCCGCCGGTGTACTTGCCAGTCTTGGCCTCGTCGCCGTTCTTGGTCTTGTCCGCGGTGTCGATGCCCAGGCCGGTCAGGAACCCCTGGTCGCGGTTGTAGTCGACCGAGACGACCTTGTCGCTGAACAGGTCGACCAGGGCGATGGTGGCCTTCTTGCCATCGAGCTGCGCCGCGGTCCACTGACCGATCTGCTTGCCGGCGGCGAAGTTGTCGGTCGCGAAGGTGATGTCCACGGCACTGGCCGGGTCCGGCGGAGTGTCCAGGGCGATAACATAGAGCCCCGCGTCACGGGCCTTCTTGATCGCATCGACGACGGCGGGACCGTTCGGAGTGATCAGGATGCCCTTGTCGCCCTTGGAGATGGCGTTTTCGATGGCCTGGATCTGGGTGTCCTCGTCGCCGTCGGACTTGCCGGCCGCGAGCTTCAGGTCAATGTTTCCGCCCTCCGCTGCCTTCTTTGCACCGTCCTCCATCGCCACGAAGTACGGGTTGGAGGTGGTCTTCACGATCAGCGAGACGCCGAGCTTTCCTGCGGCGCCTCCGCTGGACGACGAGCTGGAGGAACTGCCTCCGCAGGCGGTCAAGCTAAGTGCGCCGAGGGTCAGGACTGCGCCGGCGGCAAGAAGGCGGGTCGCGGCCGACCTCGGGGCTTTGGAACTCAACATTGAAACTCCTGTGTTTGTGGCGCCCTTCCGGCGCTAGACAACGATGTCATGTATCATGTAACCAAGCTCACACTGTGGAGTCAAGTGTTAATCGATGATGAGGAGCAGTTCGTTGACAACGGTGTCTAATCGTTACCAATCCGATTCCGGTCGGAGGCCTCCGACGATGAAAAACGTCGCGGATCTCGCAGGAGTGGGGATCAAGACGGTCTCGAGAGTCGTGAACAACGAGCCCGGGGTTTCGGAGGAGACCCGTCAGCGGGTGCTCAGGGCCACGGAACAGCTGCAGTATCACCTCGATATGACCGCGGGCAGCCTGAAACGGTCCGGTCGCAAGACCCAGTCCATCGGGTTGTTGCTGCCCAGTGTGTCCAACCCCTTCAGCGGAGAGATCCACCGGGCGCTGGAAGACGCACTGGCTGAACGGGGAATCGCCGTTTTCGCCTCAAGCCTGGATGACGATCCGGAGCGGGAGAAAAAGCTGATTTCCGCTTTCCTGGGCCGCCGGGTGGACGGACTTGTCCTGACCCCGATCGCCAGAAGCCAGGCCTACGTCATCCCGGAACACTCACGGTCCCTGCCCATGGTGTTCATCGACCGCGAGCCGGTGGGCATCGATGCTGACGCGGTAGTCACGGACAACGAGGTGGGCGCCGCGAAGGCGGCCGCGCACCTCATCCGGCACGGCCACACCAGACTGGCCTACCTCGGCGACCGGACGGACATCCAGACGGCAACGAGACGCCGCACGGGGTTCCTGGAGGAAATCGGCAGGTCCGGGATTGCGACCTCGACCATCCCGGTGCGCAACGGACTTCACGACGAGGAGACCGCCCTTCGGGCGGCGATCGAGTTGCTCACCTCGGAGAACCCTCCCACGGCGATCTTCTCCAGCCAGAACCTGGTCACCTTCGGTGCCATGCGCGCGCTGAAGTCCCTCGGGTTGCACCACAGCGTTGCACTGATCGGATTTGACGACTTCACCCTGGCCGACATGATGGAGCCCGGGATCACCGTCATTGCCCAGCACCCCGAGCGCATCGGCAAGACCGCGGCGGAGCGGATCCTTGCCAGAATCGATGGTTACGACGGCGCCCCGAAAACCTACATCGTCCCGTCGGAACTGATCCCCAGAGGCTCCGGTGAGATCCGGCCGCTGAACTAACAACCAACTCTGCAAGACAGCCGAACCCACCAAGCAAAGGACCGGACATGACCAAAACACTGTACGCGGAATTCACCGTCAGGGAAGGCAGCGAAGCCAGGGTGGCCAAAATGATGGCAGAGCTCACCGGCCACGTCCGCCGGGAACCAGGGAACGTCATGTTCCTGCCCTACACCCGCGAAACCAACCCGCGGGAATACTTCGTGTTCGAGGTCTACCGCGACGAAGCGGCATTCGAGGAACACATCGGGGCGGAATACGGCCGGAAATTCAACGCTGAACTTGCCGGGCACATCGAAGGCGACGGCTCGGTCCTGACCTGGCTCCATCCAATGGCTTAGGGCCTGGCCAAGGCCGAAAAGCGCGCACAGGCCGGAACGAACAGAGCCTGGCTCCTCAGGATGACGGTCAGCTGGCTGCTCTCCTGGCCCAGCATGATTGCCCCGGTACGTGCATGATTCAGGGTCGGACAGGTACGGCGCCCGCAACGGTGAAGTTGCGGGCGCCGCGGTCTGATCAATGCGATGGGGCGTCCGGTTATTGCCAGGCCGACTTCATCTGCTTGACGTCCAGAGAAGTGAGAACAGCATTTCCTCCGTTGGCGAAAGCTTCGATGCCTTGGCTGGACGGGTCCGGGAAGATCTGGTCTGTCAGGACGATTTTCCCGTCGTCCGCGAAGACTTCGACCGAGGACCAGTCAACCAGGATCCGGAGTTTGACCGTTCCTCCGCTTGTCGTCAGCGGCGCGGTCTGGACTCCGGGGAAGCTGGGGTTGAATCCCACGGCGCCGGACTTGGTCCGGTCGATGTAGACCTGTCCGGACTTGTTGTCATAGCCGATGAGTGTTTCCTGGCCGGACCCGGTGCGGACTTTCAGTCCGTAGGAGCTTGCAGTGCCTGCAGTGAAGGACGCCGAGATGTCGAGCGCCTTCCCTGTGGCCGGCAGGACGGTGCTTCCGGCAGGGACGGACATGTTCTCCTTGTGGACTGACGGCCCCGTAGTGAGCTGGTTGAGCTGATTAACCGGTGTCTGCACCAGGCGGGGTGCGCCGTCGACGGTTTGGAGGGACAGCTCCCGCGGGACGGTCATGGCGCTGCGCCACGATGAGGTGGGAATGGATTGGCCGTAGTCCCAGTTGTTCATCCAGCCGATCATGATCCGCTTGCCGCCAGGGGCGTCATTGAAGGTGACACCCGCGTAGTTGTCCTTGCCGTAGTCGACCCAGTGAGCGCGTTGGACTGCGGATTGTGCCGCCGTGTCTGAGAGGGTGAAGTCGTCGGCCAGGATGTGTCCCCAGCCGCCGGTGTTGTGGTCGACGACCTGGATCTGCGCCTGCTTGCCGATCAGGTCGCTCAGGTCCCACGACGTCCAGTCCAGGTTCTCGCTGTTTGCGCCCGTGGCGGAGCGCACCACCTTGCCGTCGACGACGAGATTGACGGAGGTCTGCGTGTCCCAGGGCTTGGCCGGGGCGTTGGCGAAGACTATGTCGCCCACCATGAGATGGCCCCAGCCGGTGGATCCGTCGTTCTGGTCCACGACCTGGATCTGGGCCTGCTGGCCCTGGTACTTGCTCATGTCCCAATTCGTCCACGTCAGGTCGGCGCTGTTGGGGCCCGTGGTGGTGGCGACGACCTTGCCGCCGACGATCAGGTTGACCGCGGTCGGGTTCGACTGGCCCCAGGGGTGGTTGCCGCCAGCGACCTGCAGGTCGATATACGGGCTGTTGACCGTGAACGTCGGGGAGGTGATGGTGCCGGTGCCGATCTCGCCTTGGGGCGCGTAGGTGTCCAGCACCTTCGGGCCGAGCTGGTTGGGCAGGCTCTCGGTCGAGGGCCCGGAGCTGGCGAAGGAACCGGTGGCGGTCCAGCCGGCCCCGTAGGTGGCCCCGGAGAAGTCGTTGAACACGGTCCCGGCCGGCAGGGTGCCGAACGGGACGGTGTCGGCGGCGTAAGGGTGGTTGCCGCCGCCGACGAGGAAGTTCAGGTGGGATTTGTTGACGGTGAAGGTCTGGGAACTGAGTGTTCCGGTGGGGCCGTCACCGCCGTTGAAGCTGTTGACGAAGCCGGTTCCTTCAAAGCCTGTAACGCTGGACTGGCCCGGCAGGCTTCCTGTGGCCGGGACAGTGCCGAAGGCTGTCCCGGTGGTTTGCCAGCCATCGTAAGTACCGTTATCGAAGTTTCCCAAAGATGTCCCGGCCGGGGGGACATAGGGTTTGTCATCCGAGGTGAACTTGGTGCCGTCGAAACTTCCCGTGAAATATTGGACGCCCGAACCTCCGGCGATCCCGCCCGGGTTGAGGTTGACCGTCAATACCCACTTCTGTTTGCCGGGGTTGGCGGGATCCGGCAGGGGGAACAGGTCAGGACATTCCCAGGCGCCGCCTGTGGCGCCTGCAGGCCCGAAATCGCTCAGATGCTTCCAGGTTTTCAGGTCTGGAGAACTGTAAAAAGTCACCTTGTGCTGGTCGGACAACGCGGCTGACATCAGCCACTCGTGTCCGGCCTCGTACCAGAAAACTTTCGGGTCCCTGAAATTGTTTGACCCGATGTCCAGCACCGGGTTCCCGGAATTGTATTTGGTGAACGTCCGGCCTTTGTCCGTGCTGTAGGCGAGTGCTTGGGACTGCTTCCCGGTAGCCTTGTCGGCGGCAGTATAGATTGCCACCATGGCGGGGTTGCCCGGCTGGCCAAAGCCCGTCGTGTTGTCTTTATCGATGACAGCACTGCCCGAGAAGATCATGTTTTTGTCGTCCTGCGGAATGGCGAGCGGGAGCTGCGTCCAGTGCACCAAGTCCGTGCTGACGGCGTGGCCCCAGGACATGTTGCCCCAGGTGTCCCCCGAGGGGTTGTACTGGAAGAACATGTGGTATTCGCCTTGGTAGTAGACCAGGCCGTTCGGGTCGTTCATCCAGTTCGTCGCCGGGCTGAAGTGGAACTGGGGTCGGTATGTCTCGGAGTAGGGCGCGGAAGTTCCGACCGCGCCGGAAGCCGTAGCGGCCGCCCCGGAGGTGTCCGCGGCCAGGGCCGGGGCGGACAGCGGAAGGGCGCTGCCAGCGGTCATAGCGGCGGCGAGGATCAGGGCGTTGAGACGTTTTTTTGATTTTGGTCCGGGTGTCAGACCGGGACCGGAATGTGTGCGGCGCACGTATTCACCTTTCGTGTCGACAGTGACAGGCAGGTAATGCCGGTTGTCGCTCGGCTAGTTGTGTGGGGGCATTGATCGACTCAAATGCTGCACTTGCGTCAGATCCACCGAACGAAGACAACGTTGTCAAAAAGGGAACCTACGGCTTGTCCATCGGACAAGTCAACAGTCAAATCCTCCGACGCCCGGCCTGGCTCAAGTGATCGTGAACCAACTGCCCGCATGCCGGTGGAAGCCGTTGACAGCTACGAGGTAACGCGTGTAACCTCAATCACACCGCTGAAGGTAACTCGCGTTACTTGCCAACGATTGCGATACGACCTCAGACCGAACCCTTGGTACTGCGCGCAGGATCAACGAAGACACGGAGCATTCAATGGCGAAAACCACCACCCCCCAGAAAGCCGCGGCTGTGCGGCAGCGGGGTGTCACCATGAGTGATGTCGCCCAGCACGCCGGTGTCTCCCGGACGGCGGTCTCGTTCGTGCTGAACAACCGCGAAAACGCCAGCATTTCTGAGGAAACGCGCATCCGCATCAACGACGCCGTCCAGGCATTGGGTTACCGCCCGAATGCCGGAGCGCGCGCACTGGCTTCCCAACGCAGTGATTGGTACGGACTCGTCACCGAGATCGTGACGGCCCCGTTTGCGGTGGACATCATCAAGGGCGCCCAGGATCAAGCCTGGCTTGACCACCGGTTCCTGCTCATCGCGCCTTCCGACCAGGCCGATGCCGTAGGACCCAACCAAGGCCTGGAAGATGCAGCAACGGAAAAGCTGCTGGAACAACGAGTGGAAGGACTTTTGTACGCGGCAACATACCACCGCGGGGTACATGTTCCGGAAAGCGCCCACGAGGTTCCCACTGTCCTGATCAATTGTTTCGACGCGGACGGGAAGCTGCCCTCGATCGTCCCGGACGAGCGCGGGGGCGGCAGGGTTGCCGTCGATCGTTTGCTCCGGGCCGGCCACAGCAGGATCGGAGTCATCAACCTGGACCCGCACATTCCCGCGGCCGTCGGGCGTTTGGAAGGTGCCCGCGAAGCACTCGCCGGCGCCGGGCTCGAACTGGATCCGGAGCTGGTGGTGTCCGGGCATGCGACGGCGGATGGAGGCTACGAGGCGGCGTGCCAAATCCTGGATCGTTACCCCCAGCAGGACAGGCCGACCGCACTGTTCTGCCTCAATGACCGCATGGCGATGGGCGCTTATGACGCCATCAAGGAACGGGGACTGACCATCCCCGGGGACATCGCCGTGATCGGCTTCGACAACCAGGAACTGATTGCGGCCTACCTCAGGCCAAAACTGACCACGGTTGCGTTGCCCTTCGAAAAAATGGGCGCACTGGGAGTCCAGACGCTCGCAGCTCTCACAGCAGGACAGCCGATCACTGCCGACCAGCAATTGGTCGACTGTCCGCTGCTAGAACGCTCTTCGGTCTGACCGCGAAATCAAGTTTCGAAGAGCAAACCCTTACCCACCCCTTCACCTTGCTGATGAAGATAGGAAAGAGATACCCATCATGACACAACCCCGACTCTTGAGGTCTGCCCGCATTGCAGCGGCCGGACTGGCTGTGGGTGCAATGCTGCTGACCGGCTGCGCTGCCACCGTCAACAAGTCCGCCGGCACCGACGCCGGAGCCAACGCGAGCGCCTTCCTGACCATCCCGCGTGAGGACATGAGCACCTTCGACCGTAACTTCAACCCCTTCGCCCCCACTGTGAACCCCATGGTCCAGCAGGCCATCTACGAACCCCTACTGGTCTTCAACCCGGCCAAAGGCAACACCGTCCCCTGGCTGGGCGCCTCCTGGGACGCTGCCAAGGACGGCAAGTCCGTCACCTTCACCCTGCGTGACGGCGTGAAGTGGTCCGACGGGCAGCCTTTCGTCGCCGATGACGTGGCCTACACCTTCCAGCTGCAGAAGAAGCTCAAGGGCGGCTTCGAGTACCTGGATTCCGTCACTCCGGCGGGCACCGACAAGGTGACATTCACCTTCAACAAGCCCTGGTCCCCCGCGCTCTATGAGATCGGGCAGCTCCCCATCCTCCCCAAGCACATCTGGTCATCCATCGCCGATCCGGCGAAGGACACCAACGCCAACCCCGTGGGAACCGGCCCTTACACCCAGGTGGACAGCTTCCAGTCCCAGTCCTTCGTGCTGAAGAAGAACCCGAACTACTGGCAGCCTGACAAGCAGAAGATCGCCGGCATCAAGATGCTGGCGATGTCCGGAAACGATGCCGCCAACCTGGCCAGCGTCAACGGCGATGTGGACTGGTCCACCCAGTTCATCCCGAACATCGAGAAGACCTTCATCGCCAAGGACAAGGACCACCGCCACTTCTGGTTCCCGCCGACCGGCGCCATGATCAACTGGCAGTTGAACACCAGCAAGGCGCCGTTCAATGACGCGACGGTGCGCAAGGCCCTGAGCATGGCGGTTGACCGTGACCAGGTCACCAAGATCGGCATGAGCGGGTACGCCACTCCGGCCGACTGCACAGGCCTCTCCGGCAACTACGCGAGCTGGAAGAACGCCGATGTGGCGAACAACTGCACTTGGACCAAGCTGAATGTCGACGAAGCGAACAAGATGCTCGACGGCGCCGGTTACGCCAAGGGCGCGGACGGCAAGCGCACCCTCAAGGACGGCAAGCCTTTCGAGTTCAAGATCTCCGTGGGCGCCAGCTCCTCCGACTGGCTCTCCGTGGCCAACGTGATCTCCCAGAACCTCCAGGCCATCGGCGTGACCGCCAAGGTGGACTCCCCTGACTGGGCCTCCGTCGTCTCCGGCTACGAGCAGGGAACGTTCGACACCGGCATCGTCTGGAGCGCGAACGACCCCAGCCCGTTCAAGTACTTCAGCTCCACCATGGGCACATCCACCGTCAAGCCGGTGGGCGCCAAGGCCACCGAGAACTACCACCGTTTCGGCGATCCAAAGGCCGATGATCTCCTGCAGCAGTTCGCTGCTGCTGGCGACGAAGCCGCACAGAAGCAGATCGCGAACCAGCTTCAGGCGGAATACAACGCGGTGGCCCCGACGGTTCCGCTGTTCTCCGGCCCCGAATGGGGCGACTACACGGACGTTCACTTCACGGGATGGCCCACTCAGGACAACCCCTACGCAACGCTCTCTGACCGCTCCCCCACCACGGTCCTTGTCCTGACCACTCTGGAACCGCGCAAGTAGCCGGCGCCACTTCTCGGCCGGTGGCTGCAGTTGCCATATTCCGGTTCCCACCGGCCGAGAACCTTTTCATCTTTCCCGCCCGGGACCACTGTCGTCCCGGACCCCGCCTTTCCCGAACGGAGCAACCGTGCGCTTCATCCTGCGCCGCCTGGGTTTTTACCTGATCGCCTTCTGGGCCTCCATCACCCTGAACTTCCTGCTCCCGCGTTTCATGCCGGGAGACCCCGTCTCACGCATGTTCGCCCGTACCCAGGGCAAGATGCAGCCCGAACAGATCGAAGCCCTGCGCAAGATGCTCGGCGTGGATACGCGGCCGCTCTGGGAACAGTACGTCGACTACATGCACAGCATCCTGACCGGCCAGATGGGTGTCTCCATCTCGCGTTTCCCCACCCCGGTCACCGAAGTCATCGCCAGCCAGATCGGCTGGACCCTTTTGCTGGGCGGAACCGCCCTGGTGTTCGCCGCCATCATCGGCAATCTACTCGGCATCCTGGCCGCCTGGCGACGCGGCGGCGCGATCGACTCCGCCCTGCCGCCGCTCCTGATCTTCATTGGATCCTTCCCGTACTTCTGGCTGGCCATGGGAGCCCTGTACCTGTTCGGCGTGGTGTTGGGCTGGTTCCCGATCCGCCACGCTTTCACGGATGGACTGGAGCCCGCGTTCACCTGGGAGTTCATCGGCGACGTCGGTGCTCACCTTTTGCTCCCGGCGTTGACGATCGTCCTGGTGTCCATCGGTGGCTGGATGCTGGGCATGCGGAACACCATGATCGCCACGAACTCGGAGGACTACATCACCATGGCCCAGGCCAAGGGTCTCCGTCCGGGCCGCATCATGCTCCGCTACGCGGCAAGGAACGCCATGCTCCCTTCGGTCACGAGCTTCGGCATGAGCCTGGGCTTCGTGGTGGGTGGTGCAATGCTCACCGAGGTGGTGTTCGCGTATCCCGGCGTCGGCTACCAACTCCTCAACGCCGTCCAAGGCCTCGACTACCCGCTGATGCAGGGCCTGTTCCTGACCATCACCGCCGCCGTGCTGCTGGCGAACTTCCTAGTGGACATCCTCTACGTCCGCCTCGACCCGCGTGTGCGCAGCATCTGAGGGACCCATCATGACAACCGCAATTCTCAAACAGCCCACTGAGCCCACAGCTGCCCGCAAGCCCAACCGCAGTTTCGTCCACGGACTTATCACCAACAAGAAGGCCCTGGTGGGCATGATCGTGATGCTCGTGTTCATCGCGCTTGCGTTACTGGCCCCCGTTCTGTTCCCCGGAGAGCCGTCGCGGATCACCGCGATGGCCTCGCTGGAACCGTCTCCCGAGCACTGGCTCGGCACCACAGCCAAAGGTCAGGACGTGCTTGCCCTGACTGTCCATGGCTCCCGCAGTTCCCTGTTCGTCGGGTTGACTGTGGGCTTCGCATCCACCTTCATCGGCATTTTGGTGGGCCTGGCATCGGCGTACTTTGGCAAGTTCATTGACGAAGCACTGTCCCTGGTGACCAACGTCTTCCTGCTCCTGCCCGGACTCCCGCTCCTTGTCATCCTGGCAGCTTTCCTGCCGCCGGGTTTGGGAACCGTGATCCTGGTGCTCGTGGTCACCGGCTGGGCTGGGTCGGCACGTGTATTGCGATCCCAGGCGTTGTCCATCCGTTCAAAAGATTTTGTGGCCGCGGCCGTGGTGTCCGGCGAACGGGCCGGCCGGATCATGTTCCGCGAAATCCTGCCCAACATGGCATCGAACGTGATGAGCACGCTACTTGCCTGCGTGATTTACGGCATCGGCGCCCAGGCAGGCCTGGAGTTCCTTGGCCTGGGTGACGTGAGCACCGTTTCCTGGGGCAACAACCTCTTCTGGGCCGGCAACGAGGGCGCCCTACTGACCGGCAGCTGGTGGGTCTTTGTTCCCTCGGGTGTCTGCATCGCGCTGGTCGCGTTCGCACTGGCGCTCATCAACTACGCCGTGGACGAGGTCACTAATCCGCGGCTGCGGAAGATCAAAACCCCAAAAAATACCGAAAGGAGCGCCGCCAAGTGACAGTCTCCCAAGTTTCCTTCGGCTCCCACGAGCCCGTTCTCGACGTCAAGAACCTCAGCGTCAAGTACATCGGCGACACTCGCTCCACCACCGCCGTCGACCGTGTTTCCTTCAGCATCGGCACCGGTGAGGTCTTCGGGCTGGCGGGCGAGTCCGGCTGCGGCAAGTCGACCATCGCCAACTCGATCATGCGGCTGCTCAAGGACCCCGCAAAAATCGCCGCCGGCAGCATCTCCTTCGGCGGCAAGGACGTCCTGGCCATGAGCCCTGAGGAACTGCGGCGTTTCCGCTGGCAGGATGTGGCTATGGTCTTCCAATCGGCCATGAACTCGCTGAATCCGGTGCTCACCATCGGCGAGCAGATCGTGGACATCTTCACCACACACGCCGGCTACTCCCGCAAGGAATCCCTCCGACGCGCGGGCCAGCTGCTGGAACTTGTCAGGATCGACCCCGCTCGCCTCAAGTCCTACCCGCACCAGCTTTCGGGCGGCATGCGCCAGCGTGCGGTGATCGCGATGGCCGTGGCGCTCAAGCCGTCCCTCTTGATCCTCGACGAACCCACCACCGCCCTGGACGTGGTGGTGCAGCAGGAAATCATGGCCCAAATCAAGGAACTCCAACGCGAACTGGGATTCTCCGTCCTCTTCATCACCCACGACATGTCCCTCATGGTGGAGCTGTCGCACCGAATGGCCGTGATGTACGGAGGCCGGATCGTGGAGACCGCGAAAGCCCAGGACGTCTACGCCAACCCTCGCCACCCCTACACGCAGGCGCTGATGGGTGCGTTCCCGCCGCTGACCGGTCCGCGGGTTCCGCTGACCGGACTGCCCGACGGCGTGAGGTTCCGGAACATCCCCGACCTCACCGAAGCAGCACCCGGCCATTTCGTGGCTCCGTTTGGTGCCGACGCTGAAGCAGCTGATGACACCGCCATCATGGAAGGAGCCGCACGATGAGCCACGCTGTGCTGTCATCCCAGCGCCCCTCCGCCGACACAGAAGCTACGGCCCTCGAGGTCCGCGGACTAGGAAAGTCTTTCGCTATAGGTGGCTTGTTCTCCCGGGAGTCCGTCCGGGCCCTGCACGGCGTAGACCTGACCATTGGCCGCGGAGAAATCGTGGCCCTCGTGGGAGAGTCTGGGTCGGGTAAGAGCACCCTGGCCCGCTGCGTTGCCCGGCTGGAACGTCCGAGCTCCGGCGAGATCCTGCTTGACGGCGTCGACGTCCTCAAGCGTGACCGCTTCCAGGCATCGAGAGTGTTCCGCTCCCAACTTCAGATGGTCTTCCAGGATCCGTTCGGCTCGCTGAATCCTGCCCACAGAGTGGAGCACTTCTTGCGGAGGTCGCTAGCGATCCACCGGAAGGGCGGCAGCTCCGAGACAGAGACACAGCAGCGACTCGAGGAGCTTATGACCACCGTGGGCCTGCAGGCCGACATGTTGAACTCCTACCCGCACGAGCTCTCCGGCGGGCAGCGCCAGCGAGTCGCGATCGCCCGGGCCCTTGCCGTGGAACCACGGGTCATCCTCGCCGACGAACCCACCTCCATGCTGGATGTTTCGGTCCGGATCGGCGTGCTGAACCTGATGCGCAAACTCCGCGATGAGCAGGGAATCTCCATGCTCTACATCACACACGACCTCGCTTCGGCCCGATACCTCGCGGACCGGACGGCGGTCATGTTCGCCGGTGAGCTCGTTGAAGAGGGCGAGTCCTTGGACCTCCTGGCCAGCCCGGCCCACCCGTATACGCAACTGCTGGTCTCAGCCGTCCCGGATCCGGCCAGGGCGGGCTCCTACGATCCCGTCCGCCGGGCCGAGCTGCGGCAGGCTGTGATGGCTTCGACCAGCTGCGCTTTCGACGGCGACCCAAACCAGGCCTGCTCGGCCGAGGAACCCGTTCGCCACGGTGTGGGCGACCCCGAAAACCGCCACTGGGTGCGCTGCCACCTCTACCGCCCGCAGGCTGGAGCCGGCGGCCACGCGCTGGCAACTGAACCTACCGACAACAAGGCTTCCGCATGACAGAATCGACGCACCCGCTCGGCACCGTCCCCCAGGACGAACTGATTGCCCGCGCCGATGCGGACCCCCTTCGGCCGCGCTTCCATTTCGTGTCCCCGGCCGGTTGGCTGAACGACCCCAACGGCGTGAGCCAATGGAACGGCACCTATCACCTCTTCTACCAGTACAACCCCGAAGGCGCCTTCCACCACCGCATCCAGTGGGGCCATGCGACCAGCACCGACCTCGTCCACTGGACGGACCAGCCGGTGGCGCTGGAACCTTCGGCAGGTCCGGACGCCGACGGCTGCTGGTCGGGGGTGTTGGTGAACGACGGCGGAACACCCACCTTGGTGTACTCGGGACGGCTGGGCGAGCACGAGTTGCCCTGCGTTGCCGTCGGATCCGCAGACCTCCTGAGCTGGAGCAAAATTCCTCAGAACCCGGTGATCGCAGCCCCGCCGGCCGGGGTGGAGATCACGGCGTATCGCGATCACTGCGTCTGGCGCGAGGGCAAAAAGTGGCGGCAACTGGTAGGTTCGGGCATTCGTGGGCGCGGCGGCACGGCGTTCCTGTACGAGTCGGAGGATCTGCGCTCCTGGGAATACGTGGGGCCGCTGTTCATCGGTGACGCCTCCCAGGGCGATCCTGCCGATACCGACTGGACCGGGACCATGTGGGAATGCGTGGACCTGTTCCGGGCAAGCGGGGCCTCGTTGGGTACGGTTCCTACTTCTGGCGACGCGCCCGACGTGCTGGTCTTTTCCGCATGGGACAACGGCGACACCCGCCACCCGCTGTACTGGACCGGCCGCTATTCGGAAAACTCCTTCGAGCCCACCGGGCTGCATCGGCTCGACTACGGTGGACGGTTCTTCTATGCGCCGCAGTCATTCCAGGATGAGTCCGGCCAACGCATCATGTTTGGTTGGCTTCAGGAGGGCCGCAGCGACGCCGCGATGATCGAGGCCGGGTGGTCGGGCGTCATGAGTTTGCCGCGCGTCACAACCGTGGCCGACGACGGAACCCTGGTGTTCGCGCCCGTGCCTGAAATCGAGAAGCTGCGCCGGGACCATGTGGGCCTGCCCGGACAGGAGCTGGTGGGTACCGGGGCACCTGTGGCTACCGGCGTGTCCGGCAACCAACTGGACCTCGAACTGGATGTGCAGCTCGAGCCTGGTGCTGTGCTGCGACTGGGCTTGCTGGGATCGGCTGACGGTGGCGTCTCCGGAAAATCCAAGGAGGAAACAGTGATCGAGCTGTGCCGGACCACTGAAGGCGACGGCCAAGGCACACTCCGCCTCGACCGGACTCAGAGCAGCCTCGATCCAACCGTTGATGTCGACGACAAGTCCGGACCGCTCCCGATGCCCGACGGCCGGGTGCACCTGCGCGTCCTGGTGGACCGATCCGCCGTCGAAATTTTCGCCAACGGTAAGCCGCTCACCGCCCGCGTTTACCCGACCCTGGCCGGCGAGCACGTGAGCCTGGCCGCCGAGGGTACCGTGAGTCTGCTCTCCTTCGATGCCTGGACCATGGCTGAGATCTTTGGAGGAGCTCGGAACCTCTTCCCCTAACTCAGGATCCGAGCTCTCCCGCCTTTGGAGTCATTTCCCCATCGCTCTACCACCTAAGACATCCAGCTCATGGCCGGTGCATCCCGCCGCGAAGCGGACGTACGACCTATACAAGAGCAACTGCTAGCACCAGCATCCGTCCAGCCGCCGAACAGCGCCCCGCGCCGTTCGCCGGCTGGATGGCCGCACCCAGCCTTCCTCAGGAAGACGAAATGAAATGAGACTTTGATTCATGACCGCGGTAACCGCGCCCACACGTGAGGCTTTCCGGCCGGCGATGCATTACGCCAGCAAGGACACCTGGCTCAATGACCCCAACGGCCTCATCTACTACGAGGGTAATTACCACCTCTACTACCAGAACAACCCCTTTGGGAATGTCTGGGGAAACATGTCGTGGGGGCACGCCACCTCCACGAACCTCATCACGTGGACAGAGCAACCCGTCGCTATTGCCTGCGACGAATACGAGGACATCTTCTCCGGCAGCGTCGTTTACGACCAGCACAACACCAGCGGACTCGGCGACGGAACTGCTGCACCCCTGGTCGCCATCTACACAAGTGCCTACAAGGAGAACTCACAGCACGCCGGGATCCAGGCCCAGTCACTCGCATGGAGCACGGACGGCGGCTACACCTGGTCCAAGTACCACGGAAACCCGGTCATGAACCGCAATTCCGCGAACTTCCGCGACCCGAAGGTGTTCCGCTACAACGGCCCGGCCGGCGCCTATTGGGTAATGGTCGCTGTCGAGGCACTGCATTTCACGGTCGTGATGTACCGTTCCGATGACCTGAAGAGCTGGGACTACCTCAGCAGTTTCGGGCCGGCCAACGCTACTGGCGGAGTCTGGGAATGTCCTGACCTGTTTCCTCTGCCACTTGACGGGAACGAGGACCTGATCAGATGGGTGCTGACCGTTAACCTCAATCCCGGCGGGCCGAACGGAGGATCTGCGGGACAATACTTCGTGGGAGACTTCGACGGCGTGACGTTCAGGTCCGAAACCACGGTCACTGAAGGCGACCAGGATCCGGCGCACATGGCCGAGTATCTTTGGCTCGACTGGGGCCGGGACTACTACGCGGCTGTGTCCTTCAGCAACGTTCCGGACGGCCGCCGGCTCATGATGGCCTGGATGAACAACTGGCAGTACGGCAACGACATTCCAACCTCCCCGTGGCGAAGCCCCATGTCGCTTGTACGCGAGGTCTCGCTGGTCACTTCTGAAGGGGCACCGCACCTCACCCAGCAGGCACTGATTGACCCCGCAGCGCTTACCCGCACAGTTGCCTACACAGAGCTCGACGTCGATGGCATCCGTTCCGTGGCAGGCGGGGGCGCCGTGCAACTCATCGAGGTAACGTTTGTGCCCGGTTCCGCAGATGAATTTGGCCTCGTGATCCGCGGCAACGGCAACGAAGGTATAAGGATCGGCATCTGTCCGGGTGACGGCAGACTGCTCGTGGATCGAACGGTCTCGGGCAACACGGCGTTCCACAGCGCCTTTGCATCGATCGACACCGCGCCCCTGCGTGCCGTGGATGGAGCGTATAACCTGCGCATTTTCGTTGATCACTGTTCTGTGGAGATCTTCGCCCAAGACGGAGAAGTCACCCTCACCGAACTGGTCTTCCCAGACCCCTCCGGCACCGGCGTGTCGCTGTACACCACCGGCGGAACCGCAAAGGTCGCTTCGCTCAGGCTCACCACCCTCGCCTGACCATGGCTACCCAACCGCCGGATGGTTTCAAACCCACCCAATCAACGCAACGGGTGGACGACTGCGACCCAGCTTGCCTGCCAGGGGACGCGCCTGAAATAGAGAGTCCCCTGGCGCGCCTGGGTTCGGCTCAAGGCCGAGGGCGGGTTGCCGCAGCGTCCATGGGTAGCCAGGCACCAAAATCAGCGAGCTCTGCAAAGAACTCGGCATCACACGCCAGACCTTGTATCGGCATGTCTCACCCACGAGGAAGACGCGCCCGGACGGTCTGAAAGTCATCTCCAGGAGCTAGGTGCTGCCGCACCGGGCAGCTTGGGTTATGCCGCACGAGATACTGCTGCTGCATCGTGCCAAGCTGAACTGATGAATCTTCATATCCGGTAAGACCCTGTGTGCCCTTCGTTACGGCGGCCCGATGCGCGACGGAATACGGTGGTGTCTTCGTCCTTCTCGATCATCGTGCGCCCTTTGCCGTTATTCTGGATGATCCAGAAGACCTTTCGGTCCATGGAGAGCATGTCGATCCGTCCCGAGGAAAGTGATCCATCGTGGCGGCGGATTGCGACTTCGTCTGCGCGGGTGAGTTTGTTCCAGTCCGGTATGCGCTCCATTTCTGTCGTCGGAGCGCCGCTCGGTGCCTGTGCGAGTTCGTCCGGAGTGGTCTGTTGCAAGGGGGGTGTCATGGGTTCCCTGGTTTGTTTTTGGTTCCGTTTGATCCGGTCCGGGTGGGGACGTGGCGGGGAGCAGCGTGTCTGCTTCCCGCCACGTTGGCACCGGACCCGGTTCCTGCGCCCGACTGTCGGGTTACCTGTTGCGATGGATATGCAGGGCCGGGTGTCCGATGCAGCCTTGTGTGGACCCGGCGGAGGTCGCCGGGTGGGCGGGTCAGGTTATTGCCGAGGGCTGGAGCCTGACTCGTTAAGGGCACCGTCAGTGTGCCAGTGCCGGTTCAGTGAGCTGGAGCTTTTCGGCTTCGGTGGGCACGTAGCCCGTCTTGAGCTCGGATTGGAGTTTCTCGGTGTCGAGCGCACGCTGCCACTTGGCGATGGCGACGCAGGAGACGATGTTACAGACGGTGCTGGTAAGGGCGCGGGCTTCGCTCATGAAGCGGTCGATGCCGACGATGAGTGCCACTCCGGCAACGGGCAGCGTGGGCATGACTGTCAGGGTCGCGACGAGGGCGACGAAGCCGCTGCCTGTCACGCCCGCGGCGCCCTTGGAGGTCAGGAGCATCATTCCGAGCATGAGGAGGATCTGGTCCCAGCCCAGGTGGATGTCGCAGGCCTGGGCTATGAACATCGAGGAGAGCGTCAGGTAGACCGCGGTGCCGGTGAGGTTGAAGGAGTAGCCCGTCGGGACGACGAGGCCGACGACTCCGCGGTCGCAGCCGATGCGTTCGAGCTTGGAGAGCAGGCGCGGAAGGACGGGTTCGCTTGAGGATGTGGCGAGGACGATGAGGAACTCGTCGCGGAAGTAGCGCAGGATCCGCCAGAGACTGAAACCGGTGAGCTTCGCCAGGATTCCGAGGACGAGGACCACGAAGACGATGCACGCGGCGTAGAAGGCGAGGATCAGCATCCCGAGGTTGCCGATCGAATGGGCTCCGTACTTGCCGACCGTGAACGCCATGGCGCCGAACGCCCCGATGGGTGCGACTTTCATGAGGAAGCCGAACACGACGAACAGCAGCTTGTTGAAGCTGTTGACCATGTTGAGGGCCAGCTGGCCGGGTGTGCCGAGCTTGCTGAAGGCGAAGCCGCAAAGCAGCGCGATCACGAGCACGGGCAGGACTTCGCCGTCGGCGAAGGCCCCGATGAAGCTGGTGGGGATGATGCTCATGACGAAGTCCACGGGGTTGCTGCTGGGCAGCTGGCTTGTGTACTTCGATGCGACAGAGGTATCGAGGTGGGCTGGGTTGATGTGCATGCCTGCACCCGGCTGGAAGAGCATGACCGCACCCAGGCCGATGGCCAGTGCCGCCCCTGTGAGCACGTAGAACAAGCCCAGCGACCGCAGCAGGGTCGGGCCGACCTTCTTGGCGTCGGTCAGTGAGGTGATGCCGCTGACAATGGTGCAGAAGACGATCGGCGCGATCATGAATTTCACGAGCTTCACGAAGCCGTCGCCCAGCGGTTTGAGTGAGGACCCGAGGTCCGGCCACAGCGCGCCGACGAGGATGCCGAGCCCGACGCCGATGAGTACCTGGACATACAAGTGTCCGAGGATGGATTTGATCTTCATTGAACAACTTCCTGGGTGAGTGCCCGTTCCATCCATGATGGCAGGGGCGGAATAAAGGGGCTAGGCCGTCAGTGCCACAGGCTGCGCGACGTCAATGTCGGCGACGGCGAGATGGCGGGCCGCCCGGTGGAGGGCGACCTCGATGACGTTGCCGAACTCGTCCGTGACGACCTCGGTGCTGATGACACCGGCAGGTGTGCCGATGCGCAGAAGCCGGGATCCTCGGTGAGCGCTGTCCGCCGGAGGCAGCACCTTCGCCACCACCGATCCAGGCAAGGCGGCTGCGAGGGAGACGGCGACCGCGGAGGTGAGCCCGATCGCGGGGTGTGGTGCGAGCATCGAGAGCATGCGCACCCGCAGATCATGGGTGTCCGCCGCGATCCTCGTTCCGTCGGCCGCGACATAGTCGCCCGGCCCCGCGACGACGCCGACCTTCGGCACGGCATTCTGCGGAGGATCTTCGGGCTTTCGCAGCCCCATCATCAGACCGGCCGACGCCCGGGCCGCCACGAGCAGGGGCAGCTGCTCGGAGAGGTTGCCGGTCATCGACGACAGGTCGATGCCTGCCTCGTCCGCCGGAATCAGCACCGCCGGCGCACCGGCGTCAACCAGAGTCGCCGTAAGTGTGGTCCCGGCGGCCGCGATCTGGTCAGCGACGCTCCCCGTCGGCAGAACCGCACCCGTGGTCTGCCCCCACGGAGCGTGGAACGACAAGCTGACGGGAACACCGAGTGCGCTGCTGCCGGGAACCCGGGCCAGGCCCGACGCCGGGACGTTGCCGCCCGGCGTCGCGATCGTGCCGCTCAGCACGGCTCCGGTGTTGAGGTTGCGCATGCTGACCCGCGTCGTGCCCTCCTTTGGAGGAACGACACCTGACTGGACGGCATACAGCGCGATCGCGGTGGCGCAGTTGCCGCAATTGGAGCCGAGTTCCACCGTGGCGTCCCCGATCCCGACCTGGGCGAAGAGGTAGTCGAGGTCGGCCGGGCCGTCGGGAGTGGCCCGGACGACGGCAGCCTTCGACGTCGTCGAAGTGCCGCCGCCGACGCCGTCGAGCTGGCGGGCATCTGCGGCACCGAAGGCGTCGGCCAGCAGGCTGCGGATCTCCTCGCGGCCGGTCGCATGCTGGGCCATGTCTTCGGCGTCGAAGAGCCAACACTTGCTCGTGCCGCCCCGGTACCAGTGACCGCGGAGTTGCATGGTCTTCTTCCTTCACGTGTTGTTGTGTCGCGCCTCACGGCGCCTGCTCCTTCTACGATCCACGCATCGCGAGTTGAGCACAATCACAGGATTCTCCACTGGCCTCTACTTTTGCTAAACTCAGATCATGGCCGACCTCGATCTGCACCGCCTCCACCTGCTCCGGGAAGTCAGCCGTTTCGGCTCCCTGACCTCGGCCGCGGCGGCCCTGTCCTTCACGACATCGGCCGTCTCCCAGCAGATCGCCAAGCTGGAACACGAAGTGGGCGTCGCCCTGATCGACCGGCATCCGCGGGGCGTCGTGCTCACCGATGCCGGTCAGGCACTCCTGCGCTACGCGGAAGACATCGACCGGACAATCGAGGCCGCCCGGGCCGAGATGGGCGAGTTCGCCGGCCTACGGCGAGGCCAACTGCGCATGGGGACGTTCCCCACCGTCGGAGCCTCCCTGATGCCCGACGTCGTGCTCGCCTTCCGAGCCCGCCACCCTGACGTCGCGGTCACGGTGGTCAGCGCACGCCGCGACGGTCTCCTCGAACGGCTGCGGCGCAGGGACATCGAGCTAACGCTGCTCTGGGACTACCCGTGGGAGCGCATCGAGGACGAGGACCTGAACCTCGTCCCGCTCATGAATGACCCCACCATGCTGCTCGTACCAAGGGACCACCCCGTCGCCGCACGCCGCTCGGTTCGGATCGACGCGCTCAGCGACCAGGAATGGATCGTCCGGGACGAACACCCCGTGGCCGACGTCCTCCGGCGGGTCTGCCGCGATGCCGGCTTCGAACCGCGCATCGCCTTCGCCGCCAACGACTACCAGGAAACCCAAGGCATGGTCGCCGCGGGCATCGGCATCGCCCTCGCCCCGCAGCTCGCCCTGAGTGCCCTCCGCCCCGACATCATCGCCGTTCCACTCACCGGCTCCCCGACGAGGAGGATCCTCCTCGCCCACCTTGCAAACCGCAGGCTCAGCCCGGCCGGACAACAGGCCGCGTCCGTATTCCTGTCAACGGCGAAGCATTTGCAAACCCCAACATTCGCCGCAAGCAACCCCAGTTCCTGAGTCCTATGAATCGCAGCGGATTATGGCCGTCTTTCCCCAGCGCGAAATGGCCGCAGTGTGCTGCCTTGATGCCTCACTGCCGGGCAACGTCTCCGCGGAATTTATCAAGCTGAACGGTACCAAGGGGAGTTAGGCGGCTAGCTGTTCGGTGTTTTCCCTGGGCTGGTTGATCCACGCGGGTCCTGGGAGCGCGAGAATTTGGGGTCTCTGGTGGTGGTGAAGCGTTCGGGGAATTCCGGACCGTATTTGTCGACCATCACGTAGCAGTCGAAATACTTGCCCATGACCATGCCGGCAAGCTTGGTGATATCCCACGTGAACACCTGCCCCGGGGCCGTGGCGACCAGTTCAGGAACGGCCCGGGACGGGTGCTTGGCCAGGCGGCGGCGTTCCTTGACCTGTTTGTTTTCCTCCAGCACCCGATAAACGGTCGACAAGGACCCCCGGTAGATTCCCTGGTCCAGCGTATCGGTTGCGGATAACTTGGCTCGTGCCCTTGAGCATCTTGCCCATCTCAACCGTGAAGCTCCGAGCTCGGGACTGCCTCCGGTAAGACACGTTTGGAGCCCATTAGGTGAGTTAAAGGTGAGTCCGGCACATAAGAAAGCGAGAAGCGGGTCACCGCTGGACCAAAGCCGCAGGTCAGGGCCACATTGATACCACCGTTGAATTTGAACCGAAGAACGCCGGCCAGCCACAGCCCCCACGGCCCGCCGTTTTGGTCACTAAACCCGCAGGTCAGGGCCGATACTGTTGGATCCGGACCGAGGAAACCGGCAGGAATACATCCCCGGCCGCCAGTCATCGAAAACAACCCCGCAGCTCAAACCCAAAACTGGAGCCCCCTGTCGGATTCGAACCGACGACCCCCGCTTTAGGACCGAGGCCCTCTGTGCGCCTTGAATATGGTCGCTCTCCCCCGGAATCTAAGGTTTTTACCATCAACGACAGGCGATGATTTGTCATCGGTTGCCGCTCATTAAGGTGAGTTAAAGGTGAGTCGGTCGCATTGGGAGACAAGGCCGTCGCAGGATGGACGATCACCCGACAGTTCGCGCTCAAGACCCACCCGCTCCCCCCGCGCCAAGCTCCCTGTCGAGGCCAGCGAACTTGGCAACGCTGACGCGCGTTTTGCCAAGCTTACTGAGACTTGCGGTGCTGGTCTTACTAGTCGTGGTCGGTTGATAGGGCGACGTGCCGCCAGGCATCCATCTCCTTGCGGAAGCTGTGCAGCTTGGCTTCGACAGCTTGCAGGGTGTCGGCTCCGAGTTGGAGGCGCAGGGGCGGCTCGGCAGCGGCGGCCATCTCGACGATGGCGCGGGCGGCCTTGGCCGGGTCGCCGGGCTGGGCATGGTTGAGGCCTGCGGCGGCCAGGCGCATGGTGCCGACGGTGACCGCGTAGTCCTCGATCACGTCGGGGCCCGCGTGCAGGCTGGCTGGGTCGAGGAAGTCGGTGCGGAAGAAGCCAGGTTCCACGAGCGTCGTGTGGACGCCCAGTGGTGCCAGTTCGGCGTGGAGGGTTTCGGTGAATCCCTCGACTGCGAACTTCGTGGATGCGTAGATGCCCCAGCCCGGTGCGGTGGCGAAGCCCACGATGGAACTGATGTTGATCACGTGCCCGAAACGCTGGCGTCGCAGCAGCGGAAGCACGGCGCGTTGTACGGCGAGGGGGCCGAACACGTTGGTCTCGTACAGGGCGCGCACTGCGGCGTCGCCGGACTCCTCCACTGCGGCGAGCAGGCCGGTTCCGGCGTTATTGACCAGGACATCGATCCGGCCGAACCGTTCCACCGCCGCGTCGACGGCGGCCTGGATGCTCTCCGGGTCGGTCACGTCCAACGGCACGGCCAGGAGCTGGTCGGCGGCGTCGGGCACCTGTTTGGGGACGGTTTCCGCATTCCGTGCGGTGGCTACCACCTGGTGGCCGGCGGTCAGCGCGGCGCGGGCGATTTCCAGGCCGAGTCCGCGGGACGATCCTGTGATGAACCAAACGCTCATGATGTTCTCCAATGCTCAGTTTGTGTAGGGGGTGGGTGGGTCGAAGGGCGCCCGGTTGGTCAAGTGGTGCGACGGGGGCGGAGGGCGAGCAGGGCGGCGCCAGCGGCAAGTCCGGCGCCGGCTTGGACCCACCAGGCGTGGTCGAACCCCTCGATAGTGGCGTGAGGGGTGAGGGCGACGAGCACGGCCACGCCCACGGCGCTACCGATCTGCCGGCTCATGTTGAGCACCGCGCTTCCGGTGGTGGCGCGTTCGGGTGCGAGGGTTCCGGCTGCGGCGAACAGCGGCGCCTGGGCCAGGCCGCCGGCCAGGCCCACCATGATCAGGCCCGGGAACATACCACCCCAGTAGTCGGGGGCGGTGTGCACGGCCGCGAGCCAGTAAACGGCGGCAAGCGCCATGATCAGGGTGCCGGCCACGGCTGGAGCGATGCGGCCGAAGCGGCGCTGGATTGGTCCGGCGTTCATCGCGAAGGCGATCGAGGCCAGGGGAGCCGGGGCGATGCCGACGCCGGCGCTGAGCGGGCTGAAGTGCCACACCTCCTGCATGAACCGGGCAGTGCTGAGCAGGACGATGGCGAAGCCTACGAAGAACAGGAACAGAGCCACCGTGGCGGCGGTAAACGGCCTGCTGGTGAACAACTGCTTCTCGATCACCGGTGACTTGGCGTGCAGGGTCCGCTCGATGGTTGCGGCCCCGACCGCGACGGCGGCGGCGAACAGCGCGATGGTGCGTGCGTCGGCCCAGCCCCATTCCGGTCCTTGGACGGTGGCAAGCACCAGCATGCTCACGGCCAGCAGCAGCGTGAGGGCGGAAACCGGGTCCGGCCGGGAGGCGCCCTTGGGCTGGCGAACCTCGGGAAGCAGCAGCGCGCCGGCGACGAGGGTGGCAATCCCGACGGGAACGTTGATCAGGAAGATCCACCGCCAGTCGAGGGTGACGAGCAGACCGCCGACGGGCGGGCCGGCCGAGGCCGCGATCGCGCCCACACCCGCCCACAGGCCGACCACGAGGGTGTGCTGGCGTTTAGGGAAACTCGGGTAGAGCAGGCCAAGCGAGGTCGGGACGATCATCGCCGCACCGACGGCTTGGATGGCGCGGGCGGCGACCAGCACGGGGAGATCAGGCGCGGCGGCCGCGCCGGCGGAAGCGAGGGTGAAGACCACCACCCCGGCGAGCAGCATCTTCTTCCGTCCCCAATGGTCCGCGATCCGACCCGCGGGCACGAGCACGGCGGCGAAGACGATCGCGTAGGCCGAGAGGACCCACGACACGCTCGCAACGCTGGCGCCCGGGAACGACTGGCCGATCCCGTCGAGCGCGACGTTGACGACGAAGAAGTCCAGCTGTGCCATGAAGGCGACCGCACCGAGCACCGCCATGATGCTCCAGCGGCGCGGGTGGCCCGTCTCCTTGACGACCGGCGCCGGTCCGGGGTGTGGTGTCGTTGCGACCGCCTGCAATGAAGCCTGTGTGGACACGCCGTCCGCTCCTTCAGGAAAATGGGCCTATTAGCCCTTTTTGGGCTCAATTCAATGAGACCGTTTAAAAAAGGGGTTGTCAAGCCCATTTTTCTGCTAAGGTTGTCTCCATGACCGCAAGCAGCGAAGCGTCGACTCAGAAGCTGACCCCCAAAGGCCTGGCCACACGCGAGCGCATCATCAAAGCAGCCGCCGAGTTGATCTACGAGCACGGTGCCCAGAACACCAACAACGAGCAGATCCGCGCGGCCGCCGGGATCAGCGGCTCCCAGCTGAACCGCCACTTCCCCACCAAGGAGTCCCTGGTGCGCGCGGTGCTCGCCTGGCAGGCCGACAACATTGTGGCCCGCCACCAAGTACCCGAGCTGGGCGAACTGGACAGTTTCGCTGCCCTGCACCGGTGGTATGACACGTACATCGCCTCGGAGGACATGCTGCGCGGCGGTTGCACGTTCGGCTCCCTGGCCGCCGAAGTCGTGAAAACCGAACCCGCCCACCGCGATGCGGTAGCCGACGGCTTCAAGCGATGGCAGGAGCTGTTCAAACGCGGCCTGAACAAGATGCGCGAACGCGGCGAACTGCGGCCAGAGGCCGACCCGAGAGCATTAGCCCACCTGCTCGCCGCCGCGTTCCAGGGCGGAGCATTGCTGGAACAGGCGGCCGGCGACAGCACGCCGCTGCGCGATGCCCTGTACGGCGCCCTGGCATACGTCGAGTCGTTCGCCGCAAAACGCTGAGCGACCCCTGCGGCTGCCCCCCAAGCCTTGCCCCTCCAGACCGCGGCTGCTTCCAGCCGCCAGGGTCGCTCGGCCCACTCCGGCCTTCAGGCCGCTGCCTACACCGGCTGACGTGCGTCCTGAAGATCGCTGTGCGCGGCCTCCGGCCTATCTCCCTCGAGACTGCCATGCGGCACGAGGGTTGCCTGGCTGCGGAAGCGGCCGGCGGCCACGAGCACGACGCCGAGAGCGACCCAGCCGGCGAGGACGAGCCACGGGAATATGGTCGCCGCGTCCCGGAAGTACGACAGATCGCGCAGCAGCGTGGCCGAGGCGCCTGGCGCGAACCATTGCCCCACTGCACCCCAGGGATCAGGCAGGAACTGCCGGGGCTGCGTTGCGCCGGACATCGGGTTGCCGATCAGGAGAGCGAGCGCCGCTCCGATCGCAATGCCTCGGGGGCCAAGGAGAGCTGTGATACCGACGACGAGGCCGCCGATCGCGAGCGTGGATGAGCCGATCGCGAGGCCGTTCGCGATGGCGTCCCCCTGCAGAATGCCGAACCAGTGCTGAGCGATCGCGACGACTACGATCCCAGAAGCAACAGCGTACGCCGTGACACCGATGAGTCTGCGCCAGACCCCGGCGACGAACAACGTGAACACGACTCCGCCGATCACGCCGCCGATGACGAGGGGGAAAGCGAGCGCGCTAAGTCCGGCACCCCGCTGATCCGTCGAGGCGAAGGGCACGAGATCTGTCACTGGCACCATGGGCACTTGGGCCTGTCGGACGCCCTGCGCAGTCAGCTGTTTGGTGAGTGCGACCTGGATCTGCCCTGCGACGGCAGTCATTACCTGTGTGACAGTGGTGCCGTTGGCGCCGGCGACCAGTACTTCCGGGCCCGCCGAGGCGGCGTCGCCGACGACGACGACGGCACCGAATGCGTCGCGCGACTTCAGGAGTGACAGCGCGTCCCCACGGGCGTCTACGCGGGTGACGGTGAGTTGGGCGCCCGCAGCCTGCTCGAGTTGCTTGGCGACGGCGTCGGCCTGCGGCCCCGTGCCAGCGACGGCGACCGGAATGTGCTGCACGGTCGACGTGACGGAGGGCCAGGTGAAGGCGAGCACAAAGACGCCGATGACGACGGACGCGACGACGGCGATCGCGGCCACAATTGCCCAAGGCGTGTGTGGGCGGGCCGAACGGGAGGGGTTCATAGGTGAGTTCCTTTGGCGAGCAGTTCGAGGGTGTCGATGACGCGGTTTGAGAAGCCCCACTCGTTGTCGTACCAGGCGGCCACCTTCACGTGCCGCCCGTCGACCCGGGTGAGCGCGGAGTCGAAGATCGACGACGCCGGGTTGCCGGTGATGTCGCTGGAGACCAGAGGGTCGTCCGAGTACTCGAGGATTCCCGCGAGCGGGCCTTCCGCCGCGGCGCGGTAGGCGGCCAGCACCTGCCCGCGTGTGACGTCGCGAGAGACCGTGGTGTTGAGTTCCACGATCGAGCCCACCGGAACCGGAACCCGGATCGAGTCGCCGGAGAGCTTGCCCTCGAGCGTCGGCAATACCAGGCCGATCGCCTTCGCCGCGCCCGTACTGGTGGGCACGATATTGATGCCGGCGGCGCGGGCGCGGCGCGGGTCGCGATGCGGGCCGTCCTGCAGGTTCTGCTCCTGCGTGTAGGCGTGCACCGTGGTCATGAAGCCGTGCTCTATGCCGGCGAGGTCGTCGAGGACCGCCGCCAGCGGGGCCAGGGCGTTGGTGGTGCAGGAGGCGTTGGAGACGATGGTGTGCGCGGCGGGGTCGTAGGCATCCGTGTTCACGCCGAAGGCGAGGGTGACGTCGGCGCCGTCGGACGGCGCGCTTACGAGCACCTTCTTCGCGCCGGCGTCCAGGTGCGCGCGGGCGGCGGCGGCGGAGGTGAAGCGGCCGGTTGCCTCAAGCACGATGTCGACGCGGAGGTCGGCCCAGGGCAGCTGCGCCGGTTCACGCTCGGCGAGCACGCGGATGCGCCGGCCGTCGACGACGAGGGTGTCTCCATTGACGGTCACCGGGCGGCCCAGACGGCCTGCCGTCGAGTCGTAGGCAAGGAGGCGGGCGAGGGTCGGGGGATCGGCAAGGTCGTTCACGGCGACGACCTCAAGGTCAGTGTCGCGCTCAAGTAGGGCACGCAGGGCGTTTCGTCCGATGCGGCCGAAACCGTTGATGGCGAGACGAGTCATGGGTGGGTCCTTTCCAGTCCGGAGAAATAAAAACGAATAACCGTTCTTTATTGTTGGGAAGTCTGATCGACTTGTCAAGAACGAATAATCGTTTTTAATAGGACTATGCCTAAAGTGAGCGATGACCACCGCGCCGAGCGACGCCGTCAAATCGCGACCGCCGCCCTACACTGCTTTTCGCGCAAAGGCTTCGAGGGTACGTCGATGGCTGACATCATTGCCGAGTCACAACTTTCGGCCGGCGCGATCTACAACCATTACAAGAACAAACAGGATCTCGTTGAGCGCGTCGTGCACGACGTCATGTCCGGCCGCACTGCCGATCTGGCGGCACTCGAGAAGCAGACCCCCCTCCCCCATCCGGCCGCCGTGGTGCGCGACTTTCTCGGAGGGCTGGGCCGCGATCTCGGCGACCCCAGCATCCTCGTGCAGGTGTGGGGTGTCGCCGTCGTCGACGCAGGGCTCAAGGAGCTCGTGGGCGAATTGATGCTGGAACTGATCGGGTTATTCGAGGGCTATTTCCAGGCTTGGTTCCTCGAGCGCGACCTTCCAGCGGCCGCGGCACGGCAGCGCGCAAAGGCGGTCGCCCCGGTCATCGTCGGCATCTGCCAGGGCTACCTGCTGCAGGCCGCGATCGTGCCAGGGTTCGACGGGGACGAGTACCTCTCCGCACTCGAAATCGTCGACCCGGATTTCGTGATGGTCCAGGCCCACTGAACCTGCCCGATGACTTCGCCCGTCCGGACGACCCCGGCGCCCGCCGTCAACTCGCGAGGCGGATCTACGCCGAATCTTCTGCCCGAACGTTGATCAGCGTCAGGACGCCCCCAATGACGGGGACGAGCGCGCCAATGCGAGTACGCAGGCGCAGGCGACGTTCGAACAGGGCCGTAACGCCCACTGCAAGGTAAAGCGCGCCGTGAATCGGCCCCACGGTGACCGTGACGGCGTGAACCTGCATCGCGGAGACGTTCAACAGCAGCACCAGGACGCTCGCCAGTTCGAGGATGGACAAGGCTGCAAGGACTCGCAGTACGGGTCTCATGAATATTTCGATCCGGGACGCACGATCATCATGATGACAACCAGAACCCACAGCGCATTGAACACGCCGGCCAGTATTCGGATGCGACGGAGCCTCGTTCTGTCACCAGGAAAATTGAGCGCATCGCGTTGCTCTGGGGCGATTCTCAATACGAGCAATGCGCCCGCCACGGCAGTCAGGATCATGGCGAGGGATATCCAAATTTCACCCAGGCGGCCCTGGACAAGCGCCAGGAGGATGCCGATAACGGGAACGATGACCGCCAGGGCGCCATATGTGCGGGTGGTTCTATGCAAAGCCCACGCCACGGCATTATCCCCGTTATCGGAACGGCCTGAGGGAGCTCCGGTGCCGTTCGGTGCGTACCAGGGAAAGAGGCTGACCACTACGGCCACGGGCCCCACAAACAGAATGCCTGCGACGACGTGCAAAGAGAGGAGAGTAGCTTCCATACCTTCAGTCTAACTGAAGGTTGCCGCTATACATCATCGTGTTTCGAGGACGAATTTTTCTAGAGCCTCCGCGAGCTGTGGAAATCGCCCCGCAAGACTCTCATCCAACGCCTGAACTTCCCTCTTGGCTCTCGCTAACAGTTCCCGCCCGCCTTCCGTCAGGCGGAGGGTCGAGGCCGATCCGGACGTTGCCGTGGCATCTTCAACAAGGCCCGCCTTAACAAGGCTTTCTACAGCTGCGTGGGTGCTTTGCACGGTAATCCGGGAACGCCGGGCGAGCTGGCTGAAGGAGATCGAAGGCGTGGCCTCGATATGGCCGAGCAGTCCGAACTTACGGATATTGACATCCAGGTTTTTCAGCGCAGCCCCGAGCTCCGATTCGTACTGCCGTGCCACAGCCAGAAGGGCAATCGTCGGACTGAAGGGGGGAGCATCTGACATGCTCGAAGTATACGGGCGGTCAACGCGAGGGCTGCAAATGCATGGAAGGGACCGCGCCGGCCAAGCTACAGTGCGCAAAACAAGCCAAGGTGCACTTCTCCCTGCCCGTCGACAAATGGCGCCACGAGCATCAGCAACTCCCGGACCGTGAAGCTGTGACGCTCGCGAAGCTACTTGGTCCAAGTTGGTGTTTTTTTCGTGCTTTTTTGGTTGGATTTCATGTACGTTCCGCTAGGATAGAGGTCGAAGGAGCGTGAAACCTGTGAGCATATCAATCGACGTCGGAGCCGCCCATGGCGGAACCGCACGCCTGGGCATCCGGGAGATCGTCAGGCAGCTCAACAGCGCCCTGGGGGCGACGCTGGTCGCTGCCCTGGCCGGCAGCAAGGACCCGAAGATCAGCTACCGCTGGGCCCGCACCGACGGACCCGAACCGCGGGCCGAAGCCCAAGCCCGACTGCAATTGGCACACCGCGCTTGGACGGCCGTCGCGGGCGTGGAAGGCGAACACGTGGCCCGTCTCTGGTTTGTCGGCGCGAACCCCTGGCTGGGCGAAGTGTCCCCGATCGAGGCGATCAGGGACATGCGCGCCAAAGACGTCATGGGCGCAGCCGCCGCCATGACCGAGGACAGGTTCACCGCTTGACCCAGGTCTGCTCCGCCACGGGCCTGGCCTTCGTGGACGGGCCCGTCCACGGCTACAGAATCGCGAAATCCTCCTACGGCCCCCTGAACCCGCTCCCGCGCACCACCGGCTCCCCCGACCGGTCCTCATGGTCACGTTTCGACACCCCAGGGTCCACCGTATACCTGGCCGGGGACAGGAGGACGGCCTACGCCGAAACCCTGGCGGTGGCGCGGGTGGCCAGCGACTTCCGCAACGCCATTGCCTTCGCCGCCCGGCAGTTCGACGTAACTGTGGAGGAAGCTAGCAAGATGGTCCAGGACGATTGGACCAGGAACGGAAACATGGTTCCAGGCTGGCTGCCGGCCAGCTGGCGGGACGGACGCCTGATGTACAGGCTGCAGGTCACCGCACCCCGGCGGTGGATCGACCTCACCGCCGCCGAATCGATCGCCGCTTTGAACCGCCACCTCGGCGAACAGCTCGCGGACACCTTCGGCACGGGAGTCATCACGCTGGCAACCCTGGCCGGCGAGGACCGCGAAGCCACAACCCGCATCGCCGGGTGGTTGCGCGAACAGGTCCTCGACGACGGCAACTACGCCGCTGGAGTACGCGCACATTCGAAATACGGCGGCGGGATTTGCTGGGCCTACTGGATGCGCCGCAAAGACGACGCCCTGGGCTCAGATCCCGTCACCGTACTGGACGAAGCCGAAATCCACCGCACAGACCCGGACCTGGACTACGTCCTGGCCATGTACGGACTGGACTGCCGCTAGCCCGCCGTCGGTGCGCGTGCGGACCTTGATGCGCGTGTACACCTGCTCCTGCTGCTCAGGCTCAGGTTGTCATTTGGCAGGCGTGAGCCTGTTTTGGTTGGGTCCGATCCAACCAGCTCCGGCTTCGGTGAGAACATCATGAACGTGTTGGCTGCTCTGGGACCAGCATCCGGGCGTAACGCACACCAAGGGTTCGAGTCCCTGCATTTTTGAAAACAGAAAGCCGCCCATCAGCATGACGTCATTCAGGAACCGCTCAAAGAAGTGCGGACCGTACTCGAGATAAGGGTCGTAATTGAACTCAGCCTGGTCTAAGAGCCCTCGGTTGCCTTCTGGATCTCCGAAGAGTTCGCCGAGCAATGGACGCATTCCCCCATGCCCTACGAATTTGTTTCGGACCTCCTTTATTTTGTAGATCAAGTCCACCGTCTCATCCGTCAGGATTATCCGTGCCCTCAGGTCTTCCTTGACCCTCTTGGAAAAGATGATCTTGTCCTCGAGGACGTTCTTCGCTGCGGCAGGCCCCAAGTCGCCGACCCAAGCGAGCTGCTTAACGTACAGCTCGATCAGCTTGACGAACTCAATGATGGCACTTTCAGGATCCGAAACGAGCGCCAGTCCACGTGAGAGTGTGAAGCAGGCCTGAACCTGGTAAGGATCGTTGGCCTGCTCCAGTAACCTGATGGCGGCCGCGACTTGCGGCGAGTAGTTTGAGTCTGCTGGCTTACCAAGGGGTTCCGATCCAACTGTTCGAGAACTCTTACTGCTTGCCATAACCCAATTCTGAACGATCGTGGTCAACGACTTCCCGAGGAACTGCCGCTGTTTCAGGATTCACCCGCCGAAGCGTTTCGGGTCGCCATTCTGATTTTGGCCAACGTCTCTGGCAATGCAATTGACCAAGAAGGTTTCCAGGCCCGCCCTTCTCACTCCGCCGCTTTCTCTTCATCAGAATCAAAACGACCAAGACTTCTGGCCACCTCACTTGAGCTCCGGTTCAACTGCTTGGTCAGGCCCTCAATTGACTCTTTGACAAGGTGCAAGCTACCGAGGGGACGCGCATCGGTCTGCCTCAGATCATCCAAGTCCACAGCGTATGTGAGCGTTTCAAGAGGCCCGAAGGGGCCGTCCGCATCGATGGTAAGAACACAAGGAGGGTTCCCCTCGACGGCAACCACCTCGTGCGTCACTCCGAGTGTCCAGGCTAGGACCCGTCCGGGAGCGAGGGATCGGATACCGCCACAGGCAAGTCGACGCTCAACCGCTCGTGCTCTTTCCTCGAATCGTTGACCCGAGGCCGGTAACGGCGTGCTGGTGGTGATCCGGATGTTCGTGGCCACAGTGGGACCGCTATTGCCGACTTCAAGTCGTAGAAGCCCGGCCTGCCCCGTTTCGGGCCGGATGTCTGCCCATACATATGGCTGCGCAGAATCGACGCGGAGTTGCCGCTGAATTTGTGTTTGATCCCGCGCAGCCTTCGCCGCGATGCCCGTGAAGAATAGCGCAGCAAAAGAAATCAGCGCTGCCGCAGCAGCAAACCACGCCTCGGGCGTAAGACTGGCTAACCAACTCTGCATATCCACGCCCCTTAGCCTAAGGGGCGTGGGCAGCTTCACGCGGTGCCGTTGATCCGATTCGCATCGCTTAGCCGTGATAGGAAGTTCAAGGACGGCATCTCTGCCCCCGCTGGTACGAACCAGGGCTCTACCTTGCCGAAGGATTCACTTATGGGGATTTTGATTGTTCTGCTCATTGTCGCTGCCGTCATTTGGTGGTTCTGGCCGTCGAAACAGTCCAAGCAAGGACGACCTATACCGACCGCTACCCAGCCAGCGCCGAAACCGAAATCCTGCTCCCCTTCACGCACGCATCCAGGCACCGATTCGAGCTCGAAAGCCCTCGATCCGGTCATGCGCTTTGCGGAACCCGGAAAGACCGGCAAACTTTTTAGCTACGGCGGTCCGTCAAGCGGCAAAGGGTATGTTCACGACGGTCCCTTCGCCGTCATCGACGTCGAAACAACGGGCTTCTCCCCCGTAAACGGCGACCGGGTCATAGAGATTGCCGTCGCCAGGGTGGACAGGAATGGCCGCATCGAGGATGAGTACTCAACCTTGCTAAATCCCGAGGGCCGCGATACTGGGGCCGTCTTCATTCATGGCATCAGCAATGACGCCGTCCGGAACGCCCCGTACTTCGCGGACGTTGTTGGCGACATCCTTTCCCGTCTGGAAGGCACGGTCATTGTTGCCCACAACGCCGTCTTCGAGGAACGCTTCCTCGCCGCGGAGTTTGGCCGGGCCGGTATTGCAACACCGCTTATGCCGGCGCTTTGCTCGCTTTGGCTTGGCCAGCAAACGTTCGACACACCAAACCACAAACTGGCGACGCTTGCTCAGCACGCAGGTATAGCCCTGGTGGACGCACACGCCGCCCTTGGTGACGTGAGGGCAACCTCGGCCCTGTTGCCCATGATGCTGGAACGCTTCGACGGCGGGATTGAGTTCGGCCACCCTCCCGCCTACGGCCTGGGCGCACGGCACCGGCCTGGAACCGTTACTCCGATGACGCGTGCAGTCGCCTTGCGGAAGGGAACCGACGGCTGGATGTCATCTCTGATGTCCCGTCTGCCGATCAGCACAGGCGAGGTCAGTGACGCCGCTGCTGCCGCCTACCTCGACGCACTGGTTTCCGCGGTGGAGGACGGCAAGATCGTTGGAGAGGAAGCAAAGCTGCTTGCCCGCATCGCCGGTAACGGAGGCATGGGCGCCGCCCAGGTCCGCGGGCTCAATGAACGGTTCCTGGAGATGATGAGAGAAGCCGCTCTCTCCGACCAGATCCTCACGCCAGGGGAACTCACCGAACTCAACCGCACAGCGTTGCTCCTCGGCACTCCGGGATATTTCGACGATCTCACCGCCACCCCGGTGGATCTGCGCGGCGAAGGCCCCGGCATCGGACCGGAATCGTCTCCCGCCAACAAGCCACGAACACCAAGAAGATGCGGGCACTGCCGGGCACCGGGCCACTACCGATCAAACTGCCCCGACCTCAGCTGAAACAGAATCGCAAATACCCGCAACAGGGCATGTGTGGTCGCCGATATGTGTTGCACCTTGATTCTCGAGGAGCGCAAAGCGTGCAAGCTGAGAATATTGAAGACGGCATCTCCCCTGTTCGGACGGAAGCCGGTGCCGACTGGCGAGCCCATGGCCGCAGGCGGTCATCGCGCCGGACGGATGCTCGGGTGCAGTCCATTTCTGTCGAATCGCAAGTTTGATCAGAACTTTGTAGAGGAAGGCCAGTCCCGCTGCCCTGCATCAGCTGGCGTGTCGAGAACGGAAGAAAGCAGGACCCGTGCCATGAAGCGCAAAACAGGAATGCTCGCTTCTACACGAGCGAGGTCTGAGTAAGAATCGGCTCCGAACGGATCGCGGTCGGGATCCAGATGAGCTATTGAATTTCGAAGCGTTGACTTCAACTCATCACGGACGGCCGTGAACTTCTTTCCGAGATACGGTGCAAATGTGTTGCCGTACATCTGCAGATCAAAGGGGTGCAGAAACTCCGCAAGCGCCGTGGGGACTCGCTCGCCTGGGTCACGGTAGCTTCCCCCTGCCGCTTTCCTGGCATGAGCTCGGAGTTGGAAGACCATCTCTGAGACCTTGTAGAAGGAGAGCGCCTGATAAAGAGGCTCACTGGAACTCAGTCCTTCCCTGTACGAGCCGAGCGCATGTTTCACCGGATCAGTCACGTAGCCGGTGACCGGAGCGAATCGCTTTGTGGCTCCTACGAATGTATGGATCCATTTCTGTGCATCCGTTGCTAATTCCCAAAGCTCAACGCCCGAGACGGTAATCGGGGCGTCGTGTTCGAAAGCCCATCTGCTCAACAACGGCATCATGACGTCATAGCTTTTGGCGGCGGCATCGGAGAACCCATTGGCCTGGACCTCGTGGCTGAGGGTGCGCAGATGATTCCTGTCGTTCACGGTCCCAGCAATAAGAAAGGCCGGGTCGGACGTATCCTGCCCGCCAACGTTGAACACGAGGTCTCCGTCGTTCGGTTCCACCTCGAACAGACTGTCGCCTCGTTCTTCTAGTCGGTCGAAATCAACGGATTCCTGATTGACGTTCACCCCAGGGACCGCAAGTACATAGGTGACGCCGTATCCGCCAGCTGATCCCGTAGGTCCGTTAGACAGTCCATGGCGCGGATCCGATACCGGGAACATCGGCACAACCGTGTATTCCATTCGCTGTGTAGTGAGAGGTCGCCCGGTCCGCAGAGGCTCCCCCATCGGCTTCCAGTCTGTTCTCACAACGACTCCTTGCTCTCTGACTTCATGCTGCCTGCCGTGGATCCGCGACGATCGAGACGCTACCACCTTGCGTCCGACAACCGGGGTGGACTTGGAATACTGTTCACGGAGCGCAGACATTGCGATGGACGTCGCCCCGCATCGCGCTCCGCCTGCACACGCCGAAGCCCAGCCACGAACAGCCACAAGAACCTTCGCTGTTTGTCATTCTGATACCCGATCATCGCTGGGCGGGTCCTCCGCGCAACCAGGGCGCTTTGCGCCGATCCCAATACAAAACTTCGTTCGGCGCTCCTGCGTCGCTTATTTCCTCGCGAACTTTTGGATTGTTCCCGGTTCCCCAAGTTGCACTCCGGACCCTCGTGCCCAGCAGCGGTCCCTGTATCAGAACGACGCCGAAATCTAACGCCCACGGCCGACGCCGCTTTTACGGGAGAAAGCTCATGGAAACGCGATGCCGACGGACCAGTGCAGTACGATGAGCTCGGTGTTAACGGTCCGGATTGCCTGGGTGCGGGCAGCCCGCTCCCGCTAGCTAAGGCCCGGGAGGACTCACGGTCACACCCTTATTCCTGCGGGGCCTGGAGACTCTTCCGATGCCGTGCGAGCTCTCGGAGCACCGTAGCCTCACTGACCTCGATCGTCTTGGCGATGTCCCGGATCGCGCGCTTCCCGCCGCGCATTCTGCCGTTCGTGGAGGACCGGCTAACGAGCACCGCACGCTGGCTGCAATAGGTGACAGATTGGGCAATGCGATCCGGCCCTCCGCTTCGACGTGGGAGGGTAACCCAAGAACCGCTCACCTGCTGATTGTCCGAGGCGGCGCATCGCCGCCTCGACGACAACACGCCGGTCTGCGTTGTTGTACGCGACGAGAGGCTCTGCGGTCCCAGTCGCGCGGGAAGAGCGGACGTGTTTCGATAATGCGCACAGTATATGAGCCGACGGACTGACATTTCCGTTGCAAGCCGCTGGAGGAAAGGCTCAACGGATAATCGCACAAATGTGTCCCACTTCCTTGGAAATGGGACACATTCGTTGTCGACGGTGGCGGGTTTCGCCGTTGAGCTCTATTGCGTTTAACGCTTGAGACGGGCCTCGTCGTAGAAGTCGACGTGCTGCCCGACGCATTGCGCGGCAGTGTCTGCGTCTCCTGCTCGCAGCGCTTCGACCAGCCTTCGGTGGTTTTGTTGGGCCTTGCCTGCTAGTCTCGGCCACTCACTCTCATCAATGTGCGCCTTCACGAGGTTTTCGGTGACGGCGTCCCGCATGGATCCCATGAGGTGCGCCAGCAGAGGATTGCTGCTGGCCAGTGCGACGGCTACGTGGAATTTTCCGTCAAGCGATAGGTACCGTTCACGGTCCTCTACCTGGTCGTCCATCTGAGCCAGCAGCTTGTCCATCCCGGCAAGTTGTTCGTCTGTGCGTTTCGTCGAGGCCACCCGGACGGCTTCTTCCTCGAGTAGCCGGCGGGTTTCCAGGACGTTGTCGAGGTCAAAGTGTCCCAGGGCCATGTAGAGGCGCATCAGCCTTGAAATCATGGGGCCGAGCTTGTCGCTGATTTTCGTACCCCCGCCGGACCCTACACCTGTTCGTACGGTGATGATGTCCATCGCATCCAGAACCCGAAGTGCTTCACGAACGGAGGGTCTGCTGACTTGCAGCATTTCGCTCAGCGCGCGTTCGCTGGGCAGACGGTCCCCCGCGTTGAGCTGCCCTTCGTGGATGAGGGTTTCCAATTGGCCTAAAACGCTCTCGAAAAGCCTTTGTTTTCCAACCGGGGCAAATAGCTCGACGTTGCCTTCTTCGTCTGCGGGGTGCGTCATACGGGGGGTCCTTCCGCCGTTTTGTGTCCACCTCCTAGCTTAGCTGGTCATACCAACTGACTATTCTTAGTCCCGACCTGCCTCTTCGATTTTTGAAGCCAGCAACTTGGGCGCGGTGTACATGACTTCGTGGCCTCCTGGCATTTGGACCAAGCGGAAGTACCCCAGCCGGTTGGACATCCTCGGGTGCCACCCCCATTCGCCCTGCAGCAGGCAGTTGTCCTCGGTAGCGTGCAGATAGCTCTTCGGAATCGGTAGTTCGAAGAACTTTTCCAGGTTAACCGGCTCGGTGAAGGTCCGGAAGGGATGAGGTCGCAGACCGTCGTAGACATCCTTTGCGAGGTCAAATGCGGCATCGTTCATGAAGCCGTCGCGCCATACTTCGAACGGCAGCATCGCCCTTCCGTCGCCTCGCTCCTCGGCGTTCGCCTGAAGGGCTGGAGGGAAGAACGGGGGGATATTATCGAGGACCGTTTGTCCATCGAGGAGCACGAATGCGCCTTGGAAGACCATTCGCCGTATCCGGTAAGCCAGTGCTTCTGCGATCTTGGCGATCAGAACGCCGCCCCAGCTGTGGCCGACGAGGACAAAGTCATCGAGGTCCTTCTCAAGGATGTACTCGATGATGGGTTTGCAGGCGTCGTCGGTGCTGACATCGGCCGGGTCGCCTGGGCGGAGTCCTGCTGCGGTGGGTGTGTGGACTTCGTGTCCGAGCGCTTCTAGTTCTGAGCGCACTTGGTCCCAGCTTTCGCCGAATTGCCAGGCGCCGTGCACGAGTACGTAAATGGTCATTTGGTGGTCCTCATTGTCCTGTGTAGTTGGGGGTTCGCTTTTCAACGAAGGCTGCGAGTCCTTCGCGCATGTCCTCGGTTCGCATGTGCGCGTACATCGCGTCGCGTTCGGCCTTGAGTCCGGCTTCAAGGGATTGGTCAAAGCTTTCATCAATGAGCTGCTTTGCTCCGGCGAGGACTATTGGGCTCTTGGCCGCTATCGTCTCGGCCAGTTCCTGGACGCGATTATCCAGCTGGTCGTCGTCGACAACTTCGTTGACCAGCCCCCATGAAAGGAAGAATTCAGCGGGAAAGAGCTGGCCGGTGAAGGACAGGTATTTCGCACGGGCTGGGCCCACAGCGCGTGCCAGACGCACCGCTCCTCCAGCCCCTGGAAGGAGGCCGAAGTTCGCGTGGGCGTCGCCGATCCGGACGCTGCGGGCTGCAATGACGAGGTCGCATGCCATTGCTATCTCCAGGCCCCCCGCAGCAGTGACGCCGTTAAGGGCTGCGATGACCGGTTTATTGATCCGGGGTATGTGTTCAAGTGTTTCGGCGGCGCGTTCGAGGAATACCTGTACGGTGGCTTCGGCTGATGGGTCGAAGGAGTTCAAGTCGCCGCCGGCGCAGAACGCGCGTCCCGTTCCGGTGATAACCATGACCCGGATGCTGGGGTCCGTCTCAAAGCGGGTAAGTGCCTCATCCAGTTGAGGTACTAGTTCGGCGTTGAGTGCATTGAGTGCTTCCGGACGATTCAGTCGTATCCATCCGACGGGGCCTTCCACATGGGTCAGGACAACCTGCCTGTCGTTCATAACGACCTCCCTTGGTGATTTCTTTCTTGCGCCAGCTCGTTACTGGACCAGTCTGTTACGACGAATCTGCCGTCTTCAATGACGGTTACCGCTACTTGGTCAGCGTTCAGGCCATGGTGGTTGGTGGCCGAGTATCGGTATCGGCCTTGGGGGGTGACGACGTCAACCTCTTCAAGGGCATCCCGCACAAATTTCGGGTCATCACTACCGGCTTTCAAAACCGCTGCTGCGATGAGCTTCACCGCCGTGTAGCCGTCGATCGCGTATGAGGTGTTATGCGTCGCATTGTTTAGCGATGGGGGCGTCTTTGCCGGTGACGATGCAGGTTTTCCCGTGGGTGTCTTGATTTAGTGCCGTCGGCGGCGTCAGGCTGACGATGACCGGATACAACGAACGGCCCGGCGTGAGTTTTCGAGGT
>NZ_JBFTOG010000037.1:0-65739 GCF_056397865.1 Arthrobacter sp. 05L417 | reverse complement strand
CTGCTCGTCCGGCTCGTCTGGCATCGCACCACCAGCCCGAAGCACGTCCTGGAACACTCAACCTGGCGACGAAAACACCAACACCGCGCACGACATAGTCATTACAAATCCCGCGGACACACCCCATAAACGCGACTGTAGTACTAGGCCGTGACTTCCCCACCTTCCTCACACTGCCCGCCTACGCCAGATACCTTCTGCATGGAACCAACCATGTGGAGTTCGCGGCCGTCTAGGACCAATTACGAGTCGCCCCTTATGAACAGACGGGCGGGGAATGGTCGGTCCACCGCTCCCCGCCCGTCAACGCATCGCCGCCGATGTTCAGGAGCCGCAATGCCCGCTATCGGGCTGTGATGAGGGACGAAATGAGTGGCGCGAAGCGCTCATCTGAAAGCTTGGATCCCGGTCCGGGCTCAAAGGCACTGTTTTCCAGCAAGCTGATTGCGCCCTCATGATACTTGCGCACAGCTTGAACGACGGCCTCGGCATCCTTCTGTGAAATGGCGCTTATTATTGCTTTCCTGTCCTTATCAGCGTTTCCGGTTAACGTCCGCCAGAACTGCGCGTCGTCGGGGAACAGATCGCTCTCTATCCGGTCGAGAAGCTGCACGAGGAAGCCGCCGAAAACTCTCAGAAGTGGTTCCCGGGCGCATGCCAGCAGTGCGGTGAGGAAAGCTACAACGCCGTCCAGGATTTCACGGGAAGTGGAACCGTGGGCCACGGCCTTGTTGGCTGCGGTCAGCGCCTCTAGATTCTCGGGCATAGCCCTTTCCACAGCCAGGACCGCTGCCTGTTCGTTGATGAGCGCCAGAAGCCGAAGCACTTCGCTGATTTGGACACCCTCCATTTGCATGGCGGTTACCAGCGATGACCTCACGAGGGCGCTCGTATCTTCGACAACATATGTGCCGCTTCCGTGCCGGACCTCCACGAGGCCCATTACTGCGAGCGCTCGGATGGCCTCCCTGATCGTGGACGGACTTACGCCGTAGGTCGCGGCCAGATCCCGCTCGGTCGGTAGGCGCGCTCCTTTGCTGATCTTTCCTGTAGCGATCAGACCGCGAAGTTCTTCAACAATCCGTTCGGCCGTGTTGGTACTTCTCAGCGTGCCGGCAGCTGTAAGGCTAACGGCTGGGGGTCGGGAGGCCGCTCTTTGAGTAGGCATGTTGCAAGAATAGCCTACAAGTCACCCAGTGACTCTCCGCCAGGCAAAACCCAGTTAAAAGTCACCCAGTCACCTTGACTGATTAACTCTTCCGGCGGATACTAGAGGTCAACTTGTAAAACACGATGGAGTGTGTTCCCCATGAAAATGAAGCCTTTTGCGGCGACCCTGGCCGTGCTGGCACTTTCCGCGGTATCTGCCTGCGGAGCAAATCCGGCCCCCTCAGCAACTCAAGCGGGAGGCCCGACCTCGATAACCGTAGGGGTCAGCCCATCCACAGCTTCGGCAGCGGTCTATCTGGCAGCTGAGCAGGAATTCAAGGAGCAGGGCCTCGATGTCAAAATGGCCACGATCCAGTCCGGGGCGGAGGCGATTCCCCGCCTCCTGAACGGGGAGTTGGCCTTCGCCCTGGGTGACGCCGCCGGCACCATGACAGCAGCGGCGAACGGGGTAAGCATAGTGGCGTCCGGTGTTGCTACAACTTCGCCTTCGGATCCGAACAAGGACTATTCAGGCATCATCGCTGCAGACCCTGCGATCACCGACGTAAAGGCCCTTGAAGGAAAAACGGTGGCGGTGAACCAGCTAAAAGGCATTTCCGAGCTCACAGCCCGTGCTGCGATAGATAACCGGGGCGGGAACTCGGCAGCTGTCCAGTTTGTTGAGTTGCCATTTCCGCAGATGACCGACGCGGTGGCGTCAGGGAAAGTCAACGCGGCACTCCTGGTTGAGCCCTTCTTGTCCGGAGCTAAGGCCAAGGGTCTTCACACGGTGATAGCGCCCCAGGCCTACGCAGTCGCGAACCTGCCGTCGACGATCTTCGTCTCATCATCGCAGTTCGCTTCGGGCAATCCCGACGTGGTTAAGAAATTCCAGACGGCGATGAGTAAGGCATCGAAACGCGCGAATGCTGACGCCGCCGGCACCCGCCGGATCACTGCGACGTACACGAAAATCGCGCCGGAACTCCTGAACGTCATAACGCTGCCCATCTACGCGGAAGATGCCGCCGACACCTCGGGTATGCGGACACTCGCAGAGCTGATGAACAAGTACAAGCTTCTTGATAATCAGCCAGACCTTGACTCCCTGCTGCTCGGCGGCAAGTAGGGCCGGAGGCGAGACATGGTTCAGAACGATTCCAGTACAGCAAAGTCATCGTTGTCCCCTGGACGCGATCGGGGCCGCGATCGGAAAAAGGTGATCTTGAGAGCTGTTGCTTTCGTGGTCTTCATAGGTCTCTGGGAGGTACAGGCCTTGCGGTTCGGGCAGGATATTGTTCCTTCCCCAGTAGTCGTCGCTGCCGCATTGCTACAGCTCCTGCCCCAGCAGGCTTTCTGGGCGGCGATGTGGGCGACGATCAGCGGCTCGCTTATTGGACTGGCTATCGCTGCGGTCCTGGCAGTCCCCCTCGGGCTGTTGGTTGGCGGCAGCTCCTTTCTGGGGGCCAGTACACGGCTTTCCGTGGATTTCCTCCGGACAATCCCGCCGGTCACGCTTATTCCCCTGATCGTCCTCCTCTACGGTCCAAGCACGTGGATGAAGATTGTCCTCATCGTTTTCGGTTGCGTATGGCCCCTCTTTGTGCAGGCTACGTATGCCATTCGTGAAGTTGAGCCCGTTCTTCGCGATTTCGCTTATGCTTCCCGCCTGCGGAAGCGGTTCCTGTGGTTGAACGTTCTGCTGCCCAGTTCCGCGCCCTTCCTGTTGACGGGGTTTCGAATCGCCAGCACGATCGCGCTGTTGCTGGCGGTGGCGGCCGAACTCATCGGGAATGCACCTGGAATCGGGCGCGAGATCACTTTGGCGCAAATGGGCGCGCAAGTACCTGCCGCTTACGCATACGTCGTGGTCGCCGCGCTTCTTGGGGTCGCGGTCAATCTGGGAACAGCCTTTGGTCAGCGGAAGGCTCTGTTTTGGCATCCCTCAGTACGTGGAAGGTGAGAGAACCATCATGACTAACAGGACACGACGAGGTTTTCTCAGAGCGTTGAAAGGCCTGTTGCTTGAGCTATGGCTGCCGGTGATAGCGGTGGCCCTTTGGCTGGCACTAAGTGCATCCAGCAAGTCGCCTTTCTTCCCACCGCTGCAGATGATCCTCGCGAAGGCAGTGAAAGTCTGGATCACAGACTCACGCCTCACAACTGATCTGCTCCCCAGCCTTTTGAATCTCCTGATCGGCTTTGGGATCGCGGTTCTCGCAGGAGTTGTGATAGGCACAGCTTTGGGACTGCTGCCCACCGTTCTGGAAGCGGTAGAACCCGAGTTGGAATTTCTGCGGGCTGTCCCCGCCGTGGCAATACTGCCGATCGCGATCATAGCCATGGGCCTCGGCGACGACATGAGAATCGCTGTCATCGCCTTCGGGGCCGTGTGGCCGGTCCTGCTCAACACCATCGCGGGCATCCGAGCTCTCGACCCGGTAGTAAAAGACATGAGCACAGCATTCTCGCTGTCACCATCGACGCGGCTGTTCGTCGTCCGCCTTCCGTCGGCCGCTCCGCAAATTCTGGCGGGGGCGCGAACAGCGCTCTCGATAGCCGTGGTCCTGATCGTCGTCAGCGAGATGACCGGGGCGCACCGCGGCATTGGGTACTTCATTCTGGCAGCCCAGCGCAACTACGCCATCACCGAAATGTGGACCGGCATGCTGGTCCTCGGGATCCTGGGCTACCTGCTGAATCTTGGCTTCCGAGTTCTTGAAGCCCGCGTGTTGCACTGGCACCCCAGCTATCGAACACAAAACCAGTCACAGTGGAAAGTCGCGGCACCGAAAGTTGCGGCACCTGGCCGGCAGGCCACCTCAGGAGCTGTTCCCCTGTGAACCAGACAAACCTAAATCAGACCGAACGGGATTTGAAGCCGTGACTACACCACACAGCACCAATGCTGCCGCCAAGATCATAGCTGCGGAAACTGAAAGCACAGATAGCGTCAACGCCGTGATCGAAGCGGTCAACCTTGGGCATTCATACCTGACGTCCGCCGGTAGCGCGGAAATCCTTGGTTCCATCGAGTTCTCGGTCGCCCCGGGGGAATTTATCTGCATCGTTGGCCCATCAGGGGTAGGCAAAACCACTCTCTTGCGCTGCCTTTCCGGGCTCCAGCGACCAACTGCCGGTCACGTGGCGGTTGACGGCAATTCGCTTACTGGCCCAACGACAGCGATCAGTTTGGTCTTCCAGGACTACAGCCGGTCCCTGCTTCCTTGGCTGAGCGTCCTCGATAACGTGATGCTGCCGTTGAAAGGGCGCGTCTCCAAGCGCGAACGGCTGGCAAGAGCGGAAAAAACGCTGCAGGAAGTCGGACTCCAGGAGGCCTCAGGTCGCTATCCCTGGCAGCTCTCGGGAGGAATGCAACAGCGGGTAGCGATCGCCCGCGCCCTTGTATGCGAACCACGAGTGATGCTCATGGATGAACCCTTTGCCTCAGTGGACGCACAAACAAGAGAAACCCTTGAAGACCTGGTACTTCGGATCAGGGAAGACCAGGGGCAATCCGTTGTACTGATCACCCATGACATTGACGAAGCGATCTACCTCGCCGACAGGGTGATTGTCCTGGGTGGCCGACCTGCCAGTGTCCGTGCCAACCTTCCGGTTCCGCTGGGCTCCTCCCGTAGCCAGCTTCAAACCAAGGCACGGCCCGAGTTCGCTGAACTCCGGGCACAAGTGCACAAGCTCATCGGGACCTAAAAAGCTGTGCACCATAACTTAGCGAACATGCCCGGCTAGCGAAGATGCCCGGCTAGCGAAGATGCCCGGCGCCGCTTGGCTAACCAAAGCCTTACGAATATAGAGAAAGAGCGTGTGTATCTCCCATGAGGCTCGTCAAATACCTGCATAATAACCACATACGCCTCGGCATTAGAGCCGGCGATGGACTCGTCACCGACAGTGGCTTCTCTGACCTGAGACAATTCCTGGAAGCTCCTCCTGCCGATAGGTCAGACACCATCAGTAAGGCCGCCAGCCATAGCCAACCTGTGCGTCCGGAGAAACTCCTTGCACCAGTGGCCGAACGCTGCCAGATCATCTACACCGGCGGCAACTACGCCAGCCACCTCGAGGAAGTCGCGCACCTTCTAGCGCCCAAGGAACCAGTCTTCTTCCCTGGTCTTTGGTCGTCCGTCATAGGTCCTGGTGACCCTATCGTCATCCCGGAACCGAAGAGCGCCGTCGACTACGAAGCTGAACTCGCGTTTGTCATCTCGAAGACCGCCAGCAAAGTCAAGGCATCTGACGCATGGGACTACGTGTATGGCTACACCCTGGTCAACGATGTGAGCGCGCGGGACGTCATGCAACGCGAAGCCATGCAAATCATGCTCTGCAAGAGCCCGGACACGTTTTGCCCAATTGGCCCGGAAATAGTAAGCCGTGACGAAATTTCCGATATTTACGGGCTCAGGATCACCACTACGGTCAACGGCGTCATCAAACAGGATTCGACCACCGGCACCATGCTCGTGAAAATCTCCGAGCTCCTTGAATTCCTGACCCAGAGCGTCACCCTGCAACCTGGTGATGTCGTGACGACGGGAACACCCGGCGGAGCTGGCGCTTTCCGCAACCCACCTGAATTCATGTCTCCCGGAGACACTGTCACCGTCGCCGTAGAACAAATCGGAGAACTTACGAACCCCCTGACCGCTGCATGGCTCCAAGAAAATGACAACCGGGCCCAGCTCCAGAAAGCAGAAGGACTTCCAGCATGACAACAGGACACCTGACAGCAAGCCTTTCAAAGTATTTCGGTGAACGCTTCCTGACACAGGAGGACCGGCGCTACGACTCCGCGCGAAAAGTGTGGAACGGCATGATCCAGAAACGGCCCCTTGGTCTCGTCAAATGCGCCGATGGACGAGACGTATCAATCGCCCTGACCGAATCCGTGGCAGCAGGAGTGCCAATTTCAGTTCTCGCCGGAGGACATCAGATCGCCGGTAGTGCCGTTGTGGAAGATGGCATCGTTCTTGACCTCAGCGGCATGCGTTCAGTGAACGTGGACAAGCAGAGTTCCACCGTGTCAGTGGGTGGAGGCGCACTGCTGAGCGACCTCGACAGGGCCGTGTCCCGGTATGGTCTCGCCGTTCCGGCAGGCGTTGTCTCCCACACTGGAGTGGGAGGACTGACCCTGGGCGGAGGCATTGGATGGCTCTCGCGCAGCAGGGGACTCACCTGCGATCGGTTGGTCTCAGCGCGCATCATTGACGGTACAGGCCGGGAGAGGTTCGCCAGCAGCACCGAGAATTCGGACCTCTTCTGGGCCATCAGGGGAGGTGGCGGGAACTTCGGTGTCGTCACCGAGTTCACCTATGAAGCCGCCCCCATCGGGTGGGTAACGTTTGGAACGCGGACCATACATATGCAGCAGGCGCGAGCAGCGCTCATTGAATATGGCGTCCGGGCCCCCACGCTTCCCCGTGAACTCCAGGTCATGGTCAAGGTACAAAAAGCCGAAAGCCAGTCAGGTCCAAACCATCGGCGAGGTGAACCAGTGGTGACCTTCGAGTGGATATGGTCCGGCAATCAGGCTGACGCGCAGGCAGCACAGGAATCGCTCGGGTTGGAGGACTTCGGGTCCGCCCAGGTATCCACCCAACGGTTCGCGGAAGTTCAAAGCTACCAGGACCACCGGTATCCGCACGGCTTCAGATATTTCCTTAAGCCTGGCCACTTCAACGCGCTGACGGGAGAAGTTGTGGACGCCATGCTCCAGGCAGTGGAAACAATGCCCGCTGAGGACGCCCAAATTGAGGTTCTCCTGCTCGGGGGCGCCATTGACGACGTGGCTGAAAGCGAAGCAGCCTACCCCAAGCGATCAGCACGCTTCGCCTACAACGTCACAGCCGGCTGGGAAAGTGAACCACTGGACCAGGAACATGTCTCCTGGTGTCGCATGACACACCAGTCCCTCAACCGTCTGGCGGCCGAAGGTGCCTACATAAACTTTCTCGGTGCCGACGAAGTTGCCGACCTGTCAAGCATATTCGGGGCAGCCAAATATGCCCGGCTCCGCGATGTCAAGGCACAATACGATCCCGGCCACGTGTTTCAACCGATGGTGCCAATCCCCCCGGCGGAAAGCCCTCTCGCCACGACCACAGGAACCAGGTGAATCATGGAAAGAAACGCCACAGCACCGAAAGTAGCTCTCGCTGGGATTCATCACCTGAAAATCCCCGTCACCAACCTCCAAGCGAGCCTGAAATGGTACGAAGAGATTCTGGGAGCCGAGCGATGCCCGGAATATGATCACTTCGACCGGCATGGGAAGCTTTTTGCGTATATCGTCACTATCCCGGGAATTGACACATACGTTGAACTTCGCCTGGCGCCCAAAGTCGCCGAGCGCATCAGAGGGTTCGATCCAACAGTCCTAAGCGTTGCGACGCTCCAGGATCTTGAACTGTGGGAACAGCACCTGAGCCAGCATGGAGTCCCAAACTCCTCCATTCTCCGCGGCATCGTGGGCTGGCTGCTCGTCTGCCATGATCCCGACGGCCTCGCAATCCGTTTCTACACGCTGGAAACCCACGAATTCGACGCCGAAGGATCAGACATGGATTCATCTTGGGTGGTCTACCCCGACTGAGCAACTGCCCCGTTCCTCTCCGTGTGCCAGCTGCCCCGCGGAGAGGAGCGGATTGCTCTACACCTGCATGGTCCTTGGCCAGGCAAGGTCATACCCGGCACCCCACTAACCTACCGCTTCACCGCTAACTCCAACACCCAGATTCCTCCGCCGGCCAACTATGACTGCCCTGCTTCAACCATCGCCCCCCTTCTCCCACCAGGACACGAAAACCATAGGAAAACCGTAATGCCGACGCACATCCCGCCCACCGCCAGCCCAACCGTATCCACCGCAATCGCGGACGTGCTGGCCGAGCGCGCGAGCCACCTCTTCGGCCTCATGGGTAACGGCAACGCCCACCTCATCAGCCACCTCACCAGCCATGGATTCCCTTTCACCTCCGGGCGGCACGAGGCCGCCGCGGTCGCGATGGCTGACGCTTACTACCGTGCCTGCGGGCGAATTGCGGCCGCGACCACTACCTACGGGGCTGGCTTTACCAACGCGTACACGGCCCTGGCCGAGGCAAGGCTCGCCAGGGTGCCCCTGGTGCTCATTGTCGGGGACGCCCCAAGCACCGGACCGCGGCCGTTCGACATCAACCAGACCGCATCCGCAGAAGCGATAGGAGTCGTCACACTCGTAGCACACCGCGCCAACACGGTAGCGATTGCCCATCGGGCTTTCGACCTCGCGCTGCGCACCGTCCAACCCGTCGTCCTCGCCATCCCTTACGACCTGGCCACCGAGCCCTTGGACGGGCAGTCTGACCTCGAACCCATGCCCGCCAAACCCGTCTGGAATGCGTCCGGCAAGGACCTCGACCGGGTCGCCGGTATCCTGCGGAACGCCCAGCGTCCGCTCCTGCTCGCCGGACGAGGGGTGCTGCTCGGAGACGCCACAGGGCCCTTCAAGGAACTCGGCGACCGGTTGGGGGCCATGTTCATGACCTCCGTCATGGCCACGAACCTCGTCGACAGCCCATGGAACCTTGGTATCGCCGGAGGCTTCGCCCGCGAGCACCGCCTCGACCTCGCCCGGCAAGCCGACGTCGTGCTCGTAGCCGGAGCCTCCATGAATTCCTTCCAGCACCGCTACGGCACCCTCTTCGGGCCCGACGCCCGGGTCATCCGCATTGACAACGAGCCACCGAGCGACCACCCGCACGTCGACAAGTACATCCGGGCCGACCTCGCACCCTTTCTCGAAGCACTCACAGGCCGCATACCCACCGCCGACGAGCACCGGACATGGCGGCATGCCGCGGCCGAGGTGGCGGAGGATGAGTTTCGCTCGATCGGGCCCTACGAGGACCCGAAAGAGTTCGGCCCAGACGGGCGCCTCAACCCGCGCACCGTCGTCGCCGCCCTGGAGCAAATCCTCCCCCCGCTGAGGTCAATCGTCATGGACGGCGGACACTTCATGGGATGGGCCCCTATGTACCTCTCTGTGCCTGATCCGCAAGCGATGGTCCTGGTCGGAACCGCCTTCCAGTCAATCGGCCTAGGCTTCAGCTCCGCACCGGGCGTCTCCATCGCCCACCCCGAACGGACCACCGTCTTCATCACCGGCGACGGTGGGGGCCTCATGGGACTGGCAGACTTCGAAACCTTCCTCCGGACCACCCGCAGAGGCGTCGTCATCGCCCTCAATGACGCCGCCTACGGCGCCGAACTCCACCAGTACGCCTCCAAAGGCCTCGACCCGACAGCCATGCTCATCGACGAAGTAGACTTCTCCGCCATCGGCCGCGCCCTCGGCGCAGCCGGCCACAAGGCAACGACGCTCGAAGACCTGAAGATCCTCCAGGACTGGCTCGCCAAAAACGACAAAGGCGTGTTCGTACTTGACGTGGCCATATCCCGTGAAGTCATCGTCGAATGGATGTCGGCCTCCCTTGCAGTAAAACAGGACGTATAGGCAAAGGGACCGGCAAACAAACCGCCCGGGCACCTTATGGGAAGCAACGCTGGCGTACGCGGCAGCGAAGGCTGTACTCACGACCTACAGCAAAGGCCTCTGAAGAAGTCGTACGCCACCGCCTACGCGGGCCCCGATCAGTGCGCGGTATGGAACAGGGTCGAAGGCAACTTTCCGGGGCAAGAGTGGACCTGAAGTACAGCTTCACTCTTCGTCAAGGACTGAGTCGCAGCTTGGACATCACGGCATAGAACGTGAACGAGGCTTCCAACACCGAGCCTCTTAGCATCGCAACCCAAACTCCGAATAGATCAAGGAAACTGGGGTCAATCCACGCCGGGGCTTCCTCCAGGGTTACCCCTCCACTGGGCATCACTTGAATATCGGGGAACGGGCCCCGCAGTTGGCCAATGTAGCCTGGGCCGACGACCGATGCGGGGAAGATTTTGACGGCGGTTGCTCCTGCGCTCCACCCGGCCAGGAGTCGGTGGGGGTGAGCCCGCCGGGGTAGACCGGGATGCCGGCGTTCGTGCCGGCGTTGATGATGGCGGTATCGGTCACCGGCGTGACCAGGAAAGCGGCCCCTGAGTCCAGGGCCTGCCGGGCCTGGCCGATTGTGGTGATGGTGCCGATGCCGAGGTTGGCAGCGTCGCCGGAATCCTGGGTCAGCTCCTGCATGGCGTCGAACACGCCGGCGCTGCTGAGGGTCCCCTCGAACGAGGCTCCGGCGATGTGACCGCCGTCCAGCGGCAGCAGCGGACTGAGGTTGAACACTCCGATGAAGAGGTTGAACGAGCCGATCACCAGGCCCAGCAGCGCAGCCTTGCCGCCGACGTCGAAGCCCGCGGCGTCGGAGGACGCCACGTTCGCCGGCGATGCGGGATCCGCCGATGACGGACATGGGTCCGTCCTTCGCCCGCTCGTTCTGGCCGAAGATGGCCTCGGCGACGTTGTACACCCGGGCGGGCAGCTGCACGATGGAAGACACTGCGTGCCCGGTCATCTCGCCGATGCGCTCCTTCGAGACGGGGCCGTGCCTGGTCAGCACCTCGCGGGACTCCGGCTCGACACCGAGGAAGCCCACTGTCGCAGTCCGCTTCGGGCCGTCACCGTCGAGGTCCCGCGGCATGGCAATCGTGTGCGAGGCCCGGAGCTTCACCTGCGTACCATCGCGCTCCACCTCCATGGCAGCGACGCTGTCGCCGTTGGTGTGGATCAAGTCCGACAGCTGCGACCACGAGGTGACTGGCTGGCTGTTGAAGCTGACGACCACATCGCCGGGACGCAGCCCCGCCGCCCGGGCGGGGGAGACCTGGTCGCTGTCTTGGCACGCGGTGCGCTTGGCGTCCTGGGGGATCACGCAGTCGGAGACGACGGAAACCGCAGGGCGGCCGGTCGGCTCGACCGAGTGCACGCCGTAGATGCCATAGACACAGAGGAAGCAGAGGAACGCCAAGGCGATGTTCACGCCGGGGCGCGCCACCATCACCAGGATCTTCTTCGCCGCGGGCAGCTTATAGAACAGACGGTCAGCGTCGCCGGGTTCGACGAGCCCCGAACTCCGCCGCCCGGGTCTGCGAGACCATCTGTGCGAACAGGCCCGTGTTGGACTTGCGCAGCGTGAGCGGCGCGTCCGGGGTCGCGGCGCTGGCTGCGACGAGGACGTCGCTGTGAGCTTCCTGGTGTGCCGGCGCGGCTGCTGTATCTACTGGCACCTGCTCGCCGGGGGAAATCTGCTGCTCGCGGTCCGTCTCGGGCGGGAACATGCCGATGATCTTCACGTAGCCGCCGAGCGGGATGAGCTTGATACCGTACTCGGTCTCGCCCTTCTTCAGGGACCAGACCGTCGGGCCGAAGCCGACGATGTACTGGCTCACCCGGCACCCGAACTTCTTCGCGAAGTAGAGGTGCCCCAGCTCGTGCAGCGCGATCGAGACGAAGATCGCGGCCAGGAAGATCACCACACCGAGCGCGTACAGGGCGACCTCCGGACCTGTCACGGTGTGTACCCCTCGTCGGGCCGGCTCTGTGCGATCGTCATCGGTGCATCCCCTCGTCGTGCCTCGTCTGTCGATGCTCTATCGCGATAACAGGGAGCATCGACTCGTATACGTCAATTCTCGCATGTCGAATGCCATTCAGACAGGACGCGGCATTGATGCCGAGAGATGCGAAGAGCCCTTCCTGATCCTCTTTCGATGATCAGGAAGGGCTCTTCGCCCGCGCGGACCCGGGTCAGTCCGAGTCACCGCGCGTCAGCTCAAGAGCAGCCGCCTCACGCTCCCTGTAGACCTCGTAGAGCGTCCGGCCCGCCGCATCGACCTGCAGGAACGCCAGCAGCGCCTGGTCGACGTCGATCATCCCGGCGACCACAAGCGCGAGCTGCGCCTCGAGCCAGGTCTTCATCACGCGCCAGGCAACACGCTCAGCCTGGGCCCGGCTGGTCCGCTCGGCGCGCGATCCCGCCTTCAGCCGGCCGGCGGCGTCCTCCTTCTGCAGCAGCGCCTCCATGCGGTCGACGCTGGCTGGAAGAGAGAAGCCGCGCTGGCCATGCGGCGTCGCGAGCAGGAAGTCCAGGGAACTGGGCACGCCGGAGGCGTCGTAGTCGACGCTGATCCGGCGGGCCCCGTGCTGCGCGAGCAGCGCCTGCATCTCGGCGACGGTCTGCGCCGCCGAGATCTTCGTGGAGTAGTTGACCGGCGCAGCCACGACTCAGCTCTCCTGGTCGTCGTCCACGGCGGCATCGTCGACGGGCACCAGCTCGCCAATGCCACGGACCGTCCAGTCGCCGCTCGCCACATTGACGAGCCTGCAGTTCGACCCGGTGGTGGCTCCGAGTCATACTCCTCGAAGACGTAGACCCGCGGCGGCGCGTGCACGCCTTCGTAGACGTCCTCATCGAGCATCACGCGGCCGCCGAGCTCGACGCCCTTGTGCATGACGACCTCCGGCGACTGTTCCGCCTCGTCGTCACAGTCAGCGGCGTGGGTCCCGGCGGCCGGGGCCGGAGCCCCGGCCAGCGAGCCGAGAAGCTCGGCTCGGCGCGCATCGAGCTCAGCCAGCCGACCGAGGAGCTGACCCTGCTCGTCCTGCAAGGCCAGCAGCTCGGTCACGGCCACGGAGGGGCCAGGCGCGACAATCACGCCGCGGCCTTGCTGCGCTTGCCCTCGGGCTTCTGTACCTCGACGGCCTTCGCCGCCAGGTACAGGCCCTCGCGGTTCAGGTGGCGCGAGTACGCGGCGTCGAGGTAGAGCACCGGGATGCCGCCGGCGGCCTTCTGCAGGACAGGGCGCAGGATCTCCTTGATCGGGCCCGAACCGCCGCCGTAGACGTACACCACCTCGGTGGTGCCGCCGACCCCGGCGAGGACGTCCTCGAAGCGTGCGCCGATCTCCTCGCCGAGGTACTCGGCCTCCTCGTCGACGTAGCCCTTGGCGCGGTCAAACCTGCCCTGGAGGAATACGCTGGGCTCCTGCTGCAGGAAGTCGGCCAGCGCCTTGCGGTTCTTGAACCGCAGGTCCTTGTCTCCGCTGGTGCTCATGCGGTCCAGCGCGTTCGTCAGCGCGGTGCCGTAGCCCTGGTCCAGCGTGCTGGCCGCTTCGGAGTTGAACGCGCCGTCGGTGAAGACGGGGAAGTTCACGGTGCCCTCGCCGACGTCGACGCCAACGGTGTTGCGCACACCGACCAGCAGCTCGGCGGTGACACCCTGCAGGCGCGCGGCCTCCTCGGGGTCCGAGGCCCGAAGATCGTCCAGCAGAGCCTGCGCCAGCGGCGCGCCCTTGTCGGTGATCGCGAACTGCGCGGACGCGCCCTCGGGCAGGACCTGCACATCCTCGAACTGCAGGCGCACGGTGACCGGCGTGGAAAAGTTCTTCACGGTCACCAGGTGCACCGTGGGGTCAGCCGCGCCCAGAAGTCCCACGAACTGGGCAGCGTAGGCGCTGCGGCGCTGCACGTACTCGGCAATCGGCAGAGCCAGGCCTGCGCGCACCGTGGCGCGCAGCTCGCGGTCCGGCAGCGCGCCGTGCTCGCGGACATAGTCGCGCAGGGCCTTGGCGGCGAAGACACCAAGGACAAGCACCGAGCTCAGTTCCTGGTCAGCCTTCGAGCGGGATCCGACGACCTCGAACTGCGTGAACTTCGACCCCGGGGTGCTCAGTGCCGCGCGGCCGAAGGTGCGCAGGTCCGAGTGCCCGATCAGGGGAGTGGTGAACGAGGCGGCGACGCGGTTGTAGAAGTCGTCCTCCACCACGATCTTGAAGGCATCCGAGTCAGCCTCGGGCACCTTGGGCGTGGAGCGCGAGGTGCTCACCACGGCCGAAGGAAGGTCGATCGTGTCAAAGACCTCCTTGCCGTGGACCTCGCCGCGGATGACGCCCTTGACGTATCCGTTGCCGACGTCGATGCCGCCGGTGAGCTGGATGGTCTTCTCGGCGGTGCGGGTGTTGCTCATGGTTGTGTCCCTCTCGGTCAGGAAGTCGGTGTCTCAGGAAGTGCGGTGCGGATCAGCGGGTGAGGAAGGCGTCCAGCCCCGAAGGGACAGAAGGCTCCTCGGCGGGAACAGGGTGGGGCTCGCGGACAGGAGGCGTGGGCGGCGGCTGAACAGCCTGGGCTGCCTCGACGCGCTGCACGGGCTCTGAAGGAACAGCAACAGGCACGGCAGCCTCGTCACGGCCTTCGCGACTCTCGTGCTGGCTTTCACTCCCGTCACGGCCGTCATCGCCGCGTTCCTCTCCTTCATGGGCCTCGCTGCGCCCAGGGTCCTGCTCGCCCTGCGGCGGGCGGCCGCGCCGGGGAAGCTGCTCGACGGGACGGTTGACCACGTCGATGTAGCCGTCGCGCTGGATGGACTCGCGGATCAGCAGTTGGAGCGAGCGCGAGATGTCGTACTGCTCGTCCAGCCACCGGTTCGTCGACTCGTCGGCCCGCGGGACGCTCCAGCGCAGACGGCGCGGCTCGGCCTTATCGGTCATCGCGAGCACCCCCTTGCGCCCTCGTGCTGATGGACACTGTCCTCGGTCATTGCGGCCCCCTCTCATGCGCGGTCCCCGAGGCGCTACTGCCAGTCGGGGACCTTTCGACTCATGTATCAGCCATCATTCTACTGGTCTTTAAATGGTCTCTGCAAGGGCCATGCCAAGACCAGCAAAAGGCCACCAGCAGATCAGGCCTGCATCACCGTGAGCGACCCCTGGCCGCGGCGGGACCCGTGGGAGCCGCCGGCAGGACCAGCAGAAGGCCACGGGTCAGCCGGGGAACCAGAAGACACAGGACTCATCAAGGGCTCACCCGGGACCGGCACGCGGTCCGCTGCGGACCAGCAGGAGACCTCGATCAGGCCACGGCACATTGGAGGGCGCTCGGTGGACCCACACGAAGCACAGAAGCGCCCTCGAAGAGACCAGCAACAGTCCACCGTCGCGAGCTGGACCAGAGCAGACCTGTAAGAGACCATCATGAGACCAGTAGTGTGCCCGAAGCGGCCCCGAGGAGCGCCATCCGGCACTCAATGGGGTCTGAATGGCCTTTCTGGACTCTCTCGGGTCTTGTATGGGTCTGGTCTGTGTCACTGTCTGGCCATGCCGATGCAATGATCTGTCCACTCCGGGACCAGAAGGGATCCAGCGATGCGGGCCCGGACCGGTACCTGGAACACCCGCCGGCGACACCTCTAGGCAGTCCTGGAGCGAGCGGAGGAGCTATCGGAGCAGGGTGGAGCAGCTATGGTTGCGCCTGTGGCGTCACCGACCCGCCCGGGGGCCGCAAGGAGAGCGAAGGGAAAAGGCGAACTGGGTAGTAGGGCCCCGCATGGAGCGAAAGGGCAAAAACTCCGCTTCCTTCCGTGTCTCACGGGCGGTGGGGGTCCAGAAGGTGAGAACCCGTGAGCCTCTCCAGGAAGCTGGACCTGGTGGGAGACCCGGACGGCTCCGTGACGCTGTGGAAGCGGGGGCTCCCGTTGGATCCAGGGAGGCTTCATGCTTCCCGGGAAAGCTCCTCTTCTGATGCGTCCACGAGGGACAGGCCGGGCGGTGGCCGTCGAGGACTCGCTGTCGCTCATCCGGGGGTGCAGCTGCCACTAGGAGGGGCAGCCGGCCGGCCCGGAACGGACCCCGGCAAGGAAGCGGTGTGGGCCCGCCTCGGACGCGGTGCGACAGGTGCTGGCGCGACCGTGAAACAGAGCCGGAGAGTGAGCGCCCGCACACCGGTGCGACAAGCGCACCGACAGATCAGTGCAGTGCTGTGACAGCAGAGTTTTCCACAGCCTGACGCGACAGGTCGCGGGGAGTGTGGACCGCTGCGCGCCGGGTCTGATGCGCCTGCGGCAGCAGGATGCACCAGGGGGCGCGGACCGGGCTGCGCCCGATGTCGCTGACGCTACGTGTGAGGACCCGTACGGGTACCTGCTCGTGCCTCGCGGTGGTGCGGAAGATGCATCCGTACGGCGTTGCAGCGGACGGCAAAAGGGCTGTACACCCAAAAGCCCGTAAATCCAGCGGAAACGACGTGACCCGTACACCCGCTGCGCGGATGGAGAGGGGGTGTACGGGTCAAGGGTGTACGGGTCGTTTCCCCTGATATTCCAGGCTTCCGCTAACGCTCCAGCCGTGGAATGGCGAAATGGCAGCAAGAGAGGAAAAGGGCATAAGGGAACCTGGCAACAGCGGTCCTGCGGACCCTCCGCTTCGCTCCGGTCTCTCGCTGCGCTTCGAGACGCTGTTGGTCGGCATAGCCGACAGGTTCCACCGCTCGCTTCGCTCGCCGGTCCGTCAGTCGCTGCGCTCCCTCCGGCTATGCCCAGCGCTGCGCTTGAGTGGAGGACGCCCCCGCCTGCCCCGCCGCATTTGTCCACAGGTGGACGACGCGGCAAAGGGTGCAGCCAGGCGGTGGATCACCTGGCGCTGCGCACCAGGTTTGTCCGAGGAGGACGGCCCGTCGGCCGGCCCGCTGCGCGGCCCAGTCGGAGCAGTTCCCGACACGGTTCACCAGTGGGCCGTCAGGCCAGCGGAGCTGGCACGGGAGCTGGACCGTACATCGAGTCTCCGCGGACCCCTGGCGGGACCTGCACTCGATGCCCGACACCTGCATCCCGAGAAACAGAAGAGGCATCGTCATGACACACGCCCGGAAGGCATCCAGGTCCGCACGCCGGCCACAGCCGCAGCTCTCGCCCTACGACACCGGAGCCAGGTGCGAGGCCAAGCCGTGGATCCCCTACGGAGAGCGAGTCACTGCGGCGACTCCGGCGGAGAGCTTTGGCAAGGTCGACTTCGACGATGAAGAGAGCGGCACGGTCTGCGTCGCCTACCTCGAGCGCGACATGGACGGTGGATACACCCTTCACGTCGCACCGCTCAGCGAGGACCGGAAGGTCCGGGTGGCAATCCATTACGAACGCGGCGTTGCCAGGGTCAATGGTGCCCAGGCGTCGGCAGCTGCCGCGTAGTGACCTGCCGACTGAGAAGGAACACCGGGAATCATTCCGGAAAACATTGCGGCGAAAGAGGACGCGAATGATGCAGCGACAGACGAGTATCACAATCCGGACTGCCACCGCGGCGGCCTCGGCGGGATCTATGCCGATGACCAAGATGACCAGCCGGGAGGCATCACGATGACCAGTGGATTCAGCCATGCCCTGCTCGTGACCGGTTCCCGAACCTGGGACGCCGCGGAGGCCATGAAGGCGGCTTTGAACGAGGCCTGGAGAGCCTGGGGACCGTCTGCGGTCGCCCGACCCGTGCTCCTGTCAGGGCACTGTCCCAAGGGTGCTGACGCCATGGCCGAGCGGCTGTGGCGGGCTGCCGGCTTCGAAGTAATTGAGTTCCCGGCCGACTGGAGCGCTGAGCCCAGGGCGGCGGGCTTCACCCGGAACCAACGGATGGTCGATGCCCTCGTCGCCATGCGCGCCGGGGGAACGCAGGTCCGTGTCGCCGCCTTCCTGGACCTTTGCAGCAAGTGCGACCAACGCACCGGCCAGCAGCAGCTGATGCCCGGAACGCCAGGGCACTTCTCACATGGCACCGTGCACGCCCGCTCCCGCGCCCTGGCTGCAAGCATCGAGGTCGAAGACATCATCCACCCGCGCCTGCCTCCGTTCTGACAAGTGCACACCCCGGACATGACAACAGCCCTGCAGCTGGTGCTGCAGGGCTGTTGATCCTTGATTCGAATAGGCGGCCGGAAATCTCTCCGGTATGGCCCGAAAGACTGCGGAAAGGGTGAGGCTAGAGAGTCCGCTCGATGCCGTGTGCCTCATCGTGGGCCTTCATGACAGCTTTCGGAATGCGACCAAACTCGGGCACTTCATGACCGTTCTCGCGCGCCCACTTACGGATCTCCTCACGTTCCTCGGGCGTCGTCTCGGGCACGAGTCGCTTCTTCTCGCCCTTCTTAGTGGCCTTTCGACCCTTACTGATGTATTCCTTGAGATTCTTCTCAAGCTCTTTGCGCTCTTCGTCGGTCAGGTCTATCTCGAACCAGGTGTCGCCCAGTCCGAAGGTGACTGTGGCAGCATCCGGCTTGCCACTGATGTCCGACTCCACAATATTTCGAATAGCCATGTCTTGAATGGTAGACGATCCGAACCACCTTAGAGAAGTCTTTGGGCGCGCCAGAACGACAGATCTTTCGAATGCCTTCATCATAGGCCGAAAACACTGCAATACCAGCATAATCCACCTGCCACACTGCTAAAATCACACTGCCAGTGCGTGCCTTTCCCCACCCCTGTAAACCGACCATTCGACACGATCGAGAGGCCCCCCACCATGACCATTCTCCAGACCGTCGACGACCATCCGCTGACGGGCGACGGCGTCGACCTGTTCGCCCTGATGTGCCAGCGCCGCGGCTGGACCGACGAGTACCTCCGCGAGATCGAATCAGCTGAACACGACGAGCTCCTGGGCCTGGCCGAGATGGTCGAGGCCCTGGAAGACGCCCGGGCCGCCGGCCACAAGGTCACCATCGCCCCTGACTTCGACATGGACGGGATCTCCTCCGGTGTGCTCGGCTACGCCGGACTGTCAGAGCTCGGCTTCGACGTCGAGCTGCACGTGCCCGACTACCGCCGCGGCCACGACCTCACGCCCGAGGACATCGCAGAGATCGCCGCGACGTGGCCGGACACCAAGGTCCTGCTGACCTGCGACGGGGGAGTGAACTCCCACCGCGGGATCGCCGCCGCCCGGGCTCTGGGATGGAAGACCCTGGTCACCGACCACCACGAGGAGCTCGAACCCGGTTCGAGCGCCGACGTCACCGTCGACCCCTGTCGGATGGACGAGACCTACGCCAACACCGGCATCTGCGGCGCGCACGTGCTCTACCAGGTGTTGGAGGCCTATGCCCGCGTCCACCGGCCGGAGAAGCTCTGGGAGATCCGCCTGCTGCGCCTGTTCGCCGGCCTGGGCACCGTCTCCGACGTCATGCCCGTGCTGTACGAGAACCGGCAGCTGGTGCGCGACTCGCTGTCCATCGCACGGCTGCTGTACGCGCCCGCGCCGCGCACGGTCCCGACCCCCTGGGGCTTCGACCCGGACCCCGAGGCGATCGACGTCGGGCAGTCGACGCTGATGCAGCTGCTGCGCGTCGACCCGCACCACCCGGCCTTCGTCCGGGCCTTCGAGGGCTTCGCGGTCCTGCTGAAGGCTTTCGGCCAGGCAGGCAAGGTCCGCGACATCGACAGCATCGACGAGGGCTTCTACGGGTTCTACCTCGCGCCGGCGATGAACTCCCCGCGCCGCACGGGCGACCCGCTCGCACCGTGCTTCGGCGTGTTCACCGCGCCTGACCAGGACTTGATGCTCGAGGCGGCACACCAGGTCATCGCGACCAACGAGAGCCGCAAGGAGCTTGTCGAGGTCCACACCCGGGAGCTCGAGGAGGGTGATCAGCCGCTGGCCCCCTGGGTCTACTTCTCCGAGGCTTACCCGGGCATGTACGGTCTGCTCGCCAACCGGCTGATGGAGCGCCACGGCCACCCGGTCGTCGTGCTCAACCGTCCCGCCGGGCCGGATGACTACGTCGGAGGCTCCGGCCGGGCACCGTCGTGGTTCGGCATCATCGACACGCTCGAGCACCAGGACGGCATGCGCGCCATCGGCCACCAGCAGGCCTGCGGCGTCAAGGTCGACCGGGCGGAACTGCTCGACGGTCTGGTCGAAGCATTGCGGGAGGCCACGCAGGTTGCCCTGCTGGCTGTCGTCCAGGATGAGCGCCGGGCCGACCTGGTCCTGGGCCCGGACCGGGACTGCGATGCTGGCCTGGACGACCTGGAGCCTCTGGTCGGCTTCGTCCGGCGTGTGGAAGCGCTGCGGCCCTTCGGCCACGGCTTCGTCGAGCCGGTGGTCGAAATCGCTGTCGAGCCCCTCGGGCTGCGGGTGGACCGGATCGGTTCCGATACTGACTGCGGCCATGAGCGCACCGACGCCAACCTGATGACCAACGCCCGCGGCTACCGCGTGTGCCGCCTGTGCAAGAAGCACCTGCGGCTGGTCACCAGGTCCGGGCTGTCCTGCCTGTGGTGGAACGTCGCCGAGGAGAAGGAGCCGGAGATTTTGGCTCTGACGCGGTCGGCCAGCCGCACCGAGGTCGGAACGCTGCGTTTCATCGCGAAGCTGCAGCTAAACACCTTCCGGGGCGAGACCCGCGTCCAGGCCGTCATCGAAGAGCAGATCCCCGCGTCTGTCTGACCACGGAAAGGAGGCGGGGATGCCCGCTCCACCCATCAAGTCCCGGCTCGTCTCCATCGCGTGGTGTGTCCTCGTGCCCCTCGGCGTGCTCGCCGCCTACCTGGGACTTGGCCTTGCCGTAGTTTCCGTGGTCGGCGAGCCCGTCCTGGGTACGGCGGTGCTCGGAGGCCTGGTGGCGCTGCTCGTCGGCGCTGCCAGGCTCTTCCGGCCCCGGTGGTTCGCCAACGCGCCAACGGTCCGACCGATGTCCGGAACACCGCGCTTTACCCGAACGGTGCTTGGATGCCTGGCTCTGGCGTTCTTCGCCGGCCAGTCCCTGGCCCTGTGGCTCTATACCCTGGGCGGCTCGGCGGGATTCGATGAATCGACCCGAGCCAGGACAGACGCCGGTCCCGTCGTGGCACTCCTGCTCGCACTGGTGGCAGCGCCGGTGGCCGAGGAGATGCTTTTCCGCGGCCTGCTCTACCCGCTACTGCGGCGCAGGGTCGGCATCGTCGCGGCGGTGCTCGTCACCGCCGCGGGCTTCAGCCTGCTGCACGCCAACGTCGTCCAATTTGCTGCCACGCTGCCCCTGGCGGTGCTGCTGGCGCTGGTCTACGAACGCACCCGCGTCCTGTGGCCGTGCGTGCTGCTCCACCTGGCCTTCAACCTGGCGGCCGTCCTTGTCCCCGCCCAGCTGCTGGGCGCACTGGCGAACCCTGTCTCAGCGCTGCTGATGACCGCGGGGTTCCTCGCGTGCGCCCTGGCGGTGTACCGCATGGCGGCACCCGCGCCCGGGCCTGCACAAGACGACAGGGAGGCCGGCGGGGAAGAAGGCAGGGAAAGCGAACCACAGGCCGCATAGCGGCCGGGCTCAATGTGCAGGACTGACGCTGGTGCCCTCCGGGCGACCTTTCGGCCGTGGGCCGACGGTCGCTCCGGAGGGCCTGCTCTCGGGTGACCGGGGTGATCCGGTCACCGGGGGATTGGCTGAAGGATTTTCGTCAGCCAGACCTGAGAGGAGGTGGATCCACCATGGCAGTCGTCAACAAGTGCGCGTATGACGCGCAAGGCCGGCTCGTGCGCCCCAGCGGCAGCGAAGTGCGCCGTGCGCGGTTCGCCAGCGACTTCGACACCGGTGAGAGGCCGACCTTCGATCGAGGGTCCATGCACTTCTTCACCATGAGCACCAGCGGCCGCACGGCGGAGCAGGCGCACGAACGCGCCCGCGAGATGCTCGCCCGCTTCTTCGAACGCGCCGAGTCCGTCGCCGGCTTCCGCAAGCTCGAGATGCGCCGGAGGCAGGGTGTGATGCCCTGCAACCGCAACGTCTCCATCACCTACGAGATCCTGTACGCCGTCGAGGACGGCCACCGGGTCCGTGCCCACATACCCGAGTCCCCCAATGCGGGATACCGGCGAGGCCGCAGCGCGGCCGCCTTCTAGGCGGCCGGCGCACCCTGGGCCTCGCACCAGCGTGATCGCGCAGAAAGGCCGGAGAGCTCCCTTCCCACGGGGATGCTTCTCCGGCCTTTCTGTTTTCACGTTCCTGTGACAACAACGCCTGGTGACGGTTCCTGGCCCTAACACCAATGCCCACTCTATCAGTGTCGATTCATCATGTGCAATGCAGTTGGCATCCCATTCCGGCGACCATTCGAAGGTCTGTCTCGGAATCACTCGGTATCACTCGGAAGCCCGGTCGACCAGGACGCCGGACCCATCGCGATCGCTCCCGTCAGGGCCGTCAGGGCCTGATGTTCCGCTGCGCGGGAGGACGCAGCGCCGAGGTGTACCACGTGTCGTGGTACACGTCCCGATCCCAGTGCTGGCCTGCTCAAACGGCGGGTCAGGCGACCGCGGCCGAGGGAGTCTGTACCACGTGCCCGAGCGGACGTGGTACGCCGTTTTGCCTTAGTAGATCAGCGTTTTCGGCAGGTGTACCACGAGTACCACCAGATTCCGAGCGTTTACATATGTGCGCGAAGGACGCCTCCGATCGGTCATCCAGCCAGTAAGAGCTCTTGTCCCCATGCGCGTATATCTAGTCTTTATTTAGTGGTACAAGTGGTACAGGGGGTATATAAAGCCCGTCTGACCAGGGCAAACGCCTGTACCACGTGCAAATCTCCATGTGGTACACCCCGTTTGGAGAAGTCCTGAAATCCCGACTGACCAGGGGAAACAGGTGTACCACGTCAAGTGGTACACCTTCCGATATCCATAGGGGGTATACCGGCTCGCTGCTGCAGCCGGATCCCAGCTCTGGAGGTTCCCGGCCGGCCGGTCGGAAGAACTCCCCGAACCCCGACCAGGGGGTCGGGCGGCTCACGCCGCCCGCGGGGGAGTGCTCGAGCACGAGAAGCCAGCGGCTCCGTGGGGCATACGCCCCCGGAGCCGCTGTTTCTCATTCCAGACCGCACGCTCTCGTCGTGTCGCCGTGGCCTCCGGGTCTCGCGCGCGACCCCTCCGAGCCCCACCCGGGTACCACCCGGGACCTCTGTCGGACCATGAGTCGGCTATCAGTCGACTCGTTGCGAAAGACCATTCGGATGGCATAGAGTCGTGAGCACGTTCCTATTCGATTACGAGACCAATCGGCTTCCCACTCATTGCCGGCAGGTACTCGACGCGATCGAGAAAGACAGCAGCATGACGACTCCTGACGACCCAACGCCCGTCTTCGACGAGGACTTCGACACCCCCTCGACCAACCCTGTCGCCGACGCCTTCACCGAGGTCATGACGTACTTCGCCGACGGCGGCGACATCGCCCCGCAAAACGAAATAGTCACGCGCGCGACCGAGGTCTACCTCCAGCTGATCGACCCGTCAGACCCGCCGGCACCGCGCCTGCTCGAGAAGCAGCTGCTCGCGATCGTGAACGGCGTCTCCAAGGCCGAGAACAGCAAAACCAAGGTGGCTGCCGAGAAGCTGCCCCTGGCCCGGCACCTGACCTACTGGCAAGTGGCGCAAATCCTGTTGAGTCTGCACCACGTGATCCGCATCGCCCCCAGCGCCAAGGACACTGACCGCGAGTACGACCTGCTGGCGATGTACCAGGCCACCGGCCCGGGCCGCGGCACGTACACCACCAGCGAGGACGACATCCGCACCACGGCACGCCGTTACAACACGCAGCTGACACTCAAGGAGTTCGCCGAGGTCCTGGCAGTACTCCGCGAGGACAGCCCGCGCCGGCACCAGTGCAGCCACAGAGACCTCATCGCCGTGAACAACGGCGTGTTCCACTACGGCCGCGAGGCCCGGGACATCCATGAGGGCGGCAAGGCCTTCCACTTCGAACCCAAGTCGCTCGTACCCTTCGACCCGGCACTGGTGTTCCTGGCCAAGTGCCACATCGACTACGTCGAAGACCCGGACAACCCGGTGATTGTCCACCCTGTCGACGGCTCGGTCTGGGACATCGAGTCCTGGATCCGCGAGCTCTCCGACGAGGAGGGTATCCCCGAGCTGCTCTGGGAGGTCATCGGCGCGATCATCCGGCCGCACGTCAGCTGGGGTAAGACTGCCTGGTTCTATTCAGAACAGGGCAACAACGGCAAGGGCACGCTGTGCTCGCTCATGCGCAACCTGTGCGGGCCACGCTCGCACACCTCGATCCCGCTGAGCGACTTCGGCAAGGACTTCGCGCTCGAGCCGCTCGTGCGCGCCAACGCGATCATCGTCGACGAGAACGACGTGGGCACCTTCATCGACAAAGCGGCCAACCTGAAGGCGATCGTCACCAACGACGTCATCCAGATCAACCGGAAGTACCGGATGCCGATCGCCTACCAGTTCTTCGGCTTCATGGTCCAGTGCCTCAACGAGTTCCCGCGCGTGAAGGACAAGTCCGAAAGCTTCTACCGCCGGCAGCTGTTCGTACCGTTCAACAAGAGCTTCACCGGCATGGAGCGCAAGTACATCAAGGACGACTACCTCCAGCGCCGCGAGGTCCTGGAGTACGCCCTCTGGTACGTGCTCAACCGCGCCGGCGCAGCCGACCCGGGCAACTACTACCAGCTCTCCGAGCCGGTGGCGACCAAGGACGTCCTGGCCGAGTACAAGGAGGCCAACGACCCCGTGCGCGCCTTCTGGGAAGAGTTCCGCGAGCGGCTGGTGTGGGACCTAGTGCCTTTCACCTTCACCTATGACCTCTACAAGGCCTGGTTCGCAGACGTCTCGCCCTCGGGGTCGCCGGTGAGCAACAAGCAGTTCATCACGGACCTGGTTGCGATCGTGCGGCCTGACCCGCTGTGGCACTGCCCGGACAAGAACAAGAAGATGCGCCCCGGCCAGATGATGGCCACCCCGGAGACGACCATCGCCGAGTACGAGCTGAAGAAGTGGATGAACCCGCACTACAGCGGCTCGGACCCGAAAAAGAAGTCGCAGCCGGTCCTTCAGGCCAACTACCGCGGCCTGCTCCGGCACACAGGTCCCGCCGCCCAGGTGGACGCCGACGACGAGGACACCACAGGAGAGGACTGATCCGACCATGACCACAATCGCCAGGGCCATCACCGAGCTCGCCCGGGCGGTGACCGACCTCGCCAAGCAACAAGGCAGGGCGAGCACCGCGCTGGCCGATGTCGCCCGCGAACAGCGGATCACCAACCTGATCGTCCGCTCGCAGATCAGTGCCGACCCGGAGGAGAAGCGGCGGCTCGTGGCTGAGGCCTCCAGCCGGATGGACGCCCCGCGCCGCCGCTCTCCACACAACCCGATCGACTGAAGACAAGAACGGAAAACAGGACATGACGCAGCCGCACCCGAACGAACCGAACTGGAAAGACGGATGTGCAGGAGAGGGAGTCTCACCCGGAAAGGAATGCGCCGACTGCACCGGCCAGCGTGAGCACTTCGGCTACTCCCTGGTGGGAGGTCGATGGGCCCGCGGTGCCCGGCCGGTCCCCGCGCCCGTCACAAGGAAGAAGCGCCGCCTAAGGCCATCCGCGGCAGCGCCCGGCACCCCGACCAGATAACTGCATACCCCGGCCGTGACGGCCGGTGACGACCGAAAGGCCAGACCCATGACCACCCAGCGCACCCCCGTCACAGCTGAGACCGCGCTCTTCACGTTCTACGACATCGAATCGCTGTCGAACGTCTTCACGCTGTGCGCCTACACCCCGCGGCCGCGCCGCGCCGTCCATGACCTGGAGATCTTCTTCCTGGCCGACAACCCGGCGCTGGTCGCCTCCGTCGACCCCCAGGCCCTCTACGACACCGTGATCCGCTCCAACCCGGGGCTGCCCGCGGTCAGCGTCCAGCTTTGGAACCTCGGCGGCGAACGGGGCAGCCTCCGGCTCGCCGAACTGATGGGCCTCTCGAACGCCGACCAGGTGTGCAACCACTCCGACACAGGCGGGTACCCCGCGGCGCTGCGTCCGGTCTGCGACACAGACCCCGAGTACGACCCGGCACTGCATCCGTTCCTTGCTGGCTACAACTCAATGAACTATGACACGACCATGGTCGCGCTCTACCTCAACGAGGCGTTTCCGGCCCCGGGCAGCGGTCGGCCGTTTCAGCCGACCACGGCCCGTACTCTGCGCGACCACAACGACCAGCTCTTCTCGTCCCAGCACATCGAGTACATGCCTGGCTACCTCGGCTGGGACGGGGCGGCTGGGAAGATCCGCCGCGCCATGCTTCACTCGGGCCGGCACCTGGACGTGGCCCGGCTGAACGAACTGCAGTCCAAGGTCAGCCTCAAGCGCCTGCTCGGGATGCTCGGCCGCCAGATCAAGGAATCCGAGAAGCTCAGCCATGACACGAGCATCGAGGCGGTAGAGGATCTCTATGAGCTGCTGGCCTACAACGTCTCGGACTGCCTTGGTCTGGCCCAGCTGTTCCGGCACCCGGCGTACGCGAGCAACTTCGATCTCAAGGCCGCTCTGCTCGCCCAGTTCACCGAAACGGTGTTCACCAAGAACGGTGCGGTGCGCAAGGACCGGCTGGCAGTCGACTCCTCATCGGCAAAGTTCGTGGGCCGCATCCTCGCACCCTACGCCTCACTGGATGACATCGAGGCGGTGTCCTTCGTGTATCCGCACCCCGAGGTCGCTAAAGAACGCGGGATCGAGCCGGTCAACGTGCTCGACGAGTGCGTGCGCTTCTTCGAGGAGAACGTCGCGCCCGACCCGGCCACCCACTCCGAAGTAACTGCAGCCCAGCGCGAGGCCCACCGGCAGTTCCTGCAAGTCGTGGCGTACTACCGCTCGATCGAGGGGCAGAACTTCAACGACTCCGAGGAGTACCGCGACAAGTTCAGCCTTCCGGCCCGGTCTCTGCGCGATGTGCCCAAGACCCCAAACAACGTGCCGTATTTCCGGGCGGACGCCTCGCCGTCGTCCTGCTTCGCCACGTTCTCCACCGGCGGCATCCATGGGGCCGAAGCCGACCTGTCGGTGTTCAACGCCGAGAAGGTCGAGCACAACGATCAGACCATGATGCTCATCCGGGCAGCGCAGGCCTTCCCGGACGCAAAGGACTTCGTGGCCGAAACCAAGCGTCAGCACGCCATGCTCCGCCTGCCCGACGGCACCTTCGTCGACAAGCGGCTGGTCCTGCTGGGTTCGGACCCGGAGAAGGTCAAGTACCGCAAGCCGAAGAAGGACGACCCTGACCAGGCCGGGCAGCTCGCCCGGGCCCAGGCCCAGGTGCCTGGCCCGGCGGACCTGTTGACCACCCAGCGGCCCGAGGCGGAGGCGCTGAACGTCGTCCTGCCCGACCGCGGTGTCCTGGAAGGCAAGGTGGTACTCGCCAACAGCACGGCCACCAATGCCGCCTACCGCGATGAGCCGGCCAAGAAGAAGCCGGAGCTGTTCATCGCCAAGGAAGACGGCTCCGACAAGCTGCACACGAAGTTCGCACGCACCTCGGCTGGCCTGGTGATCCACGAGGACTTCACCAGCTACTACCCGAACCTGCTGCGCAACATGCGGGCGTTCTGGAACCCCGAGCTGGGTGAGGACCGCTACGCGAAGATCTTCTTCGACAAGGAGCGCTACGGCCAGGAGATCAAGGGGCTGAAGAAGCAGCTGGCGCAGCTTCCGGGCGACAGCCCTGAAGCTGCGCGGCTGAAGGCTCAGATCGCCGGGCTCGGCGTGCTGCGCAACGGCACGAAGCTGATCCTCAACTCGGCCTCGGGCGCAGGCGACGCAAGTCACCGGACGCCGATCCGGATGAACAACCGCATCATCTCGATGCGCATCCTTGGCCAGCTGTTCAGCTGGCGGATCGGACAGGCCCAGACCCTGGCCGGGGCGCGGATCATCTCCACCAACACCGACGGCCTCTACTCGGTCGTCGGCGGCGAGAACGGATTCGACGAAGCGACCAACAACCGGGTGCTCGCCGAGCAGCAGGAGGCCATCGGCGTCGACATCGAACCTGAGCCGATGTTCCTCATCAGCAAGGACTCGAACAACCGCCTGGAGCTGGAGGCCCCGGAGCCGGGGCGGTCCGTGGCAGACAGTCCGATCATCGCCGCCGGTGGCGGCACGCTGGCCTGCCACGCGGGCCCGACTCCGACGAAGTCGCTGGCCCACCCGGCCGTGATCGACTTCGCCCTGGCCCGCTACCTGCAGACGGTGGCGAGCAGGGGAGAGTCGGCGATCGCGGAGCCCTTCGACCTGATGCTGGGCCGGAAGGTGATCGAGGAGGCGGTCCTGGAGGACGACCCGATCCGGTCGCTCCTGTTGTTCCAGAACGTTATCGCGGCCTCCCGCGGCTCGATCACCTACCCCTTCTCGGCTGAGCCCATGGACCCCGCCGTGGGTGTGAAGTACAGCGAGCAGGGTCACGTGACCAACGTCCGCGACCCGCAGGTGCTGCAGATGGTCAACCGGGTGTTCATCGTCCGCGAGGGTACCGAGAACGCCCGGAGCCTGCTCAACGCCGGTGCCTGGAAGGTCACCGCGGCCAGCCAGGCCAAGCGCCGCGAGGAGGACATCGGCCGGACCAAGCGCGACCCGGTCGCGTTGGAGGTGCTGCGTCACCACGGCTGGGCGCGCTCCCGCGCCGAGGCCAGCATGTCGGACGGGCTCGCCGTGCTCCCGGACGACCAGGACGTCGTGGTGCGGCGCATTAACGCCATTGACCCGACCTGGTCGATGGTCGTCGTCAACGACGATCTGCACCAGCTGCCGGCCGACCGGATCGAGCGGCTCATCGCCTCGCTGGACCTGGACACCTACGTCCGGATGCTCGAGGAGACGTTCACCAAGAACTGGATGAACGAGGCCGCCTGAGCCAATCCGTCAACGCCCGAACGAGGGGGGCCGCGCATGCCGCGGCTCCCCTTGTTCACTTCTGTGCACCATTGTGAATGGTTCCGCACAGATCATTCACTTCGAGTCATAATTGAGTATGAAAGGCAATTGAGACTCGTCACGACACGACCACGAGAGGCCATCATGTCCCAGTCAACACTCCCCGTCCGTTCCACTGATCCGGAGACCTCCTACGCCGCCGCCGTGAAGGCCGCGCTCGGCGCATCCCGCGTCCGTCCCATCGTGCTCGACATCGTCCGCGAGAAGGGCCCGCTCACCCACGACGAGCTCATCGCCGCTGACCACGACCGCGTCGTCACCAGCCTCGGCGAGGTGCCGCGCTCCTCGGACTCCGGCATCCGCACCCGGCTCAAGGAGCTCGCCCACCAGGGCCTGGTGACCGTCGCCGACACCGACGGCTTCTCCAACTACGGCAATGCGGCCAAGCGCTGGGTCGTAGTCGACCCTGACGACCCGAGCTTCGTCTACGACCCGGACGCCATCGCTGCCTACATCGACGACGAGGACATCGTCGGCTTCGGGCACTTCCTTGACGGCGACGCCTCCGACGCTGCCGGGACCGACGAGGACTGATCCCCCATGCCGAGGAAGAAGAACCAGCGGGAGAAGGCCGTCGAGCAGTACCTGCTCACGCAGTGCCGCCGGCACCGTCTGTTCTGCCTGAAGTTCGTGTCCCCGGCCCGCGGGGGCGTCCCCGACCGAATCGTCCTCACGCCCACCGGCACGGTCTTCGTCGAGGTCAAGCGACCCGGCGGAGACCTCGAGAAGCGCCAGCGCGTCATGCACGCCAAGATGCGCCGTTTCGGTGCCGAGATCCACGTCGTGGATGACGAGCAGGCCGTCGACGCCTTCATCACCCACGTGCTCGGTTACCGCCGGATCGAGAGCCAGCAGAAAGCAGCATCATGACCGCAACAGCCACGGCCGCGGGCCCGGAGACAGCCGCCCGCGACTACGAAACGAAAGACTCGGGATCACGCAGGGTCACCGCCTCCGGCATGCAGCGCGAGGTGAAGACAGGCCAGCCCCGCTTCGACCTGCTCGTACCGCTTCAGGTGCCCTACCAGGACCAGCTGCTCACAAGGACGGCCGCGCTCGTGGAGCGTGGAGCGCGCAAGTACGACTCGCGCGACTGGGAGCAGGCCAGCACTGCCGCAGAGATGGAGGAGTTCCGCGCCAGCGCCTTCCGCCACTTCATGCAGTGGATGGGAGCACCCAGCCGCCTTCTCCCGCTGGTTCGACGCCCAGCCCGAGGGCCTGCCTGCGGACCAGCTCATCGAAGTCTCGTTCGACGGGGCCGGGGAGCCGGCCTTCCAGACCGTGCCTGTCGACGCGCCCGCACAGCCCGATGCACCGGAACAAGACCAGCCGGAGCCCGCGACGGCCCGGCCCACCCGCCGCCGGGGACACCTGATGATCGCGCCCGAGCCCGGGCAGGAAGCAGAGGACGACATGACCGCCGAGGCCAAGGAAGATTTGCCGTTTGCGACGCCCATACCCGATGCGGCCGTCGGAGATGCCTCTGCCGAAGCGGTGCTTGAGCGCGTACGCACCGCGCTGGGTGAGGACCCGCGTGTCACCGCCCTGCAGCGCAGGATCGTCGGGCTGGAGGCAGAGCTCGCCGCCCAGACACGCCGGGCCGATGACGCCGAGGTCCGCCTGGGCCTTATCCGCGAGGCATTCCATGCCTGATCCCGACTACCGACAACCGACGAGAGGAGGCCGCACACCATGACCACGACCATCGCACCACCGCAGCCGTCACCCGCGCCCATCGTGCTCAAGCCCTACCAGCAGCAGATCCACGACTTCCTCGTCAGCCGCCCCTTCGCCGGAGCCTGGCTTGGTGTCGGAGCCGGGAAGACGCTTTCGACCCTCAGCGTCCTGCAGACAGTCCGGCCGATGGGCCACATCCTCGTCGTCGCACCGATCGCGATCGCTCGCTCGACCTGGCTCGACGAGATCGACAAATGGGGATTCCCGATCCGAACCAAGTCGCTCATCGTCAACGAGAACGACCGGAAGCTGCCCAAGGAGAAGCGACTGGAACGCTTTCGGGAAGTCTTCTCCGACCCGCCGACGATGTACTTCGTCAACCAGGAGTTGCTGACCCAGCCCTCCCGGGGTGCGCGTCTGCTCCAGCTGACCGGCGACCCCACCGGCGATGCCATCGCCGCCGGGATCTCACCGGAGGCCGTGCGGCTGCGCGGGCTCATCGAGACGATCGGACCAATGGCCCAGGAGCAGCTGATCGGACACTTCCTGCAGCTGGCTGCCGGGCAGTCCGGAACCAAAGCCCCCACCAAGACCGCGGTCAAGGAGGCGATCAGCGAGCTCGTCACCCGCGGCGCGCTGGAGCGCGAGAGCCACGACTGTCGCAGCTGCGGCGGCGACGGCTGCGCGCAGTGCCGCTACGGCCTGGTCGACCAGATGCCGATCCAGTCCATCAACGGACAGGACACCCTCATCTGGCCGTTTCAGACGGTGATCATCGACGAGTCGCAGGGCTTCAAGTCCCACAGCAGCGCCCGGTTCAAGGCCTTGAAGGCGGTCCGCCCGGCCATCACGCGGCTCATCGAGCTGACCGGCACGCCGAGCCCGAACGGGCTGCACGACCTGTGGAGCCAGATCTACCTGCTCGACCAGGGCGAGGCCCTGGGCCGGACCATCACGGAGTTCCGCAACCGGTGGTTCATCCCGAAGATGGTGCCTGGCACCACCACCCCGGCGAAGTGGATCCCGACCCCGAACGCCGAGGCCGAGATCCATGAGGCCATCAGGCACCTGGTGATGAGCGCGCAGAACACCAACCTCAACCTGCCGGGCCTGACGATCCAGGACGCCAACGTCACCCTCCCGCCGGACCTCATGCAGGCCTACAAGGAGTTCAGGCGCGACCTCGTGCTCGACGTCATGAAGACCTACCAGGACGAGGACGGCAAGCTCACCCAGAGCGTTGAGTCGATCGTCGCCGAGAACCAGGCGGTCCTCACCAGCAAACTGATGCAGTTCGCCTCGGGGACGCTCTACACGGCCGACCCGGAGGACCCGGCGACCAAGGGCCAGTACGAGGTTATCCACGACAAGAAGCTCGAAATGGCCGAGTACCTGGTGCGCAACAGCGGGGGAGACCCCGTGCTGGTCGCGTACCACTTCCGCTCTGACCTGGAGCAGCTGATGGCGCGCTTCAAGAAGGCGGGCATCGACGCGCAGGTCTTTGACGGCTCGCGGGAGATGGTCCGCCGGTGGAACGCCAAGCAGATCCAGGTGATGCTGCTGCACCCCGCGGCGGCCGGCCACGGCCTGAACCTGCAGGACGGCGGCTCGACGATGATCTGGTACACGCTGCCGTTCTCGCTCGAGCACTACCTGCAGACCAACGGCCGTCTCTACCGCACGGGGCAGACCAAGCCCGTGGTGATCCACCGGATTATCACCAAGGGCACTCATGACGAGCGGATGCCCGGAGTCCTGGCAGAGAAGCAGCAGGTCCAGGACGACCTCATCTCGGCTGTGTCCGGCGAGGAGGCGATCCTCGTCGCCCTCGAGGAGGAGATCCAGGACGACCTCAACGACCTGTGGGTCTCCGAACGGGTCTGACCAACCCATTCCGACGCCGCGGAGCGCCAGCCACACGCCGGCGCTCCGCGGCGCACCACCCCGACCCCAGTGCCACCCGGCCCGAGGAGGACTGATCCATGAATGACCCGAAGCACCAGGCCTGGCCCGACGGAGCGCGCGTGCGCTTCACCGCCGAGGCCAGGGAAGCCATGCAGGCGCGGCCCGGAACGAAGCCGCTGCGCGCACCGGCCCTCGGGCCGAACACGGACTACACGATCGACAACACCGACGACGGCCTGCGCGACGTCGTGCTGCGCGAGACCGGGGAACGCTACGGCGTGCTCTGGCTCTAGAGCGCAGAGCACGAACCCGTCGACCCCGACGTCGCGCTGCTCGAGGAGCTCTTCGACCGCGAGCTGCCGGCCAGCTTCGACCCCACCCGGGGGACAAGGAGCGTCACTCGCCATCACGGAGCAGGGATGGCCACAGCCGGAGCCCGGCCCGCCACGACCGTAGTTCCGCGCGGCAACTGGATGCAGACCTACACGGGTCGCCGGTTCTACCCGCTGGACCCGCGGCCCGAGGACGTGGACATCGCCGACATCGCACACGCGCTGTCCATGCAGTGCCGCTACAACGGCCACGTCCGCCGGTTCATGTCCGTCGCCGAGCACTGCGTACTCCTCTCGCGACTCGTCGCCCCGGAGCATGCGCTCTGGGCGTTGCTGCACGACGCGACAGAGGCATACGTGGGCGACATGGTCCGCCCGCTGAAGCTTCACATGCCGGAGTACCGGGCCGTCGAGGACGGCGTCATGGTCGCCATCGCCCAGAAGTTCAGCATCGACCCCGCCATGCCCGCCGAGGTGAAGCACGCCGACTCGCGGATCCTGCTCGACGAGCGCGCGGCGCTGCTGGGCGAGCCGGCGGGGGACTGGGAGGTTCCAGGTCAGCCCTTCGGGATCGAGATCCAGGCCTGGAGCCCGGATGCTGCCGAGCTCGAGTACCGCCTGCGCTTCGCCGAGCTGACTGGAGACCCGGCCGGTCTGCCCGTCGGGCTGTGCGGAGACCGGGAGGACCACCTGCCCCACACCCACCGCAGCGCCTCGCTTGGCGGGCTCTGGTGCTCCGCTGACCAGGACTCCCGCCTCCCCTGGGCCGCCGAACGTCGGCAGACCCAACCCGGAAACGCAGGAGAACAGCCCCATGGCTGAGACCAGGATGACCGGGACGGAACGCATCGCAGCTGGTTCATGACCGACCGGTGACCGGCACCCTGCGGGTGCTGGTCACCGGAGGGCACAGCGTCGGGGTCGGCAGGGCCGACCCGGGTGCCGGGGCAGTGATGCCGGGGGTCGGGTCCCGGCCCGGTCCCCCCTCATTGCCACGACACCACAACGAGAAGGAGCGAGTCCCATGGCTGAGCAGCCCATCTACCGGCTCCCGCCTGCGGGCTGGTCGGACTTCGGCGCACACATAGACCAGCCGGAGGTCCGCCTCGAGTTCTCGGCCGAGACCGGCGAGGACGGGATGCCGCTCTGGGAGCGGCCCATCGACATCCGTCACGACGACCAGGAGGTCTCGCCATGAAGGCGTACAGCACGCAGACCGAACGCACCTACGATTCCTGGGAGGACCTGGTGGCCGAGGAGGCCAACGGCTACGGCGTCGTGGTGATGATGCAGGCCGAGAGCCTGAAGTCCGCCAGCCCCCAGACCTACTCGCACCTGATTGGGCCGTTCGACGACCAGAAGAAGGCCCGGAACAAGGCCGCAGCCGTTCGCCGCGCCTGGAAACGCGCCAAGGACCGCGACCCCCGTATCCAGCTGCTGCGCGTCTCGGTCGAGCCCATCTGGCCCGACCTGCGCTTCGGCACCAGGAACTGAGACCTAATTCCACAACCAGCGCCACGGGCGCGCTGTCGGGGCCGACGCTCCGCAGACCATCAACGACACGACCGACGAGGACATCCGCCATGACCATGACGACCACCGCCCGCCCCGCACCTCCACGCCTGCAGGACCCGCTCGACGCCGTGATGCGCAGCTGCCTGCGCGATGACGCAGTCTGGGCCGAGGTCACCACCACGCCGGCCGGCCTCAACCAAACCGAGCACTGGCTGAAGACCACCGCCTCAAGCATCGACCAGCAGCTCTCATTCCGCCAGGACGACGCCGAGATCTGGCGGCTGTCCCCGCTGGATCACAGCACACAGCTGATCGAGTTCCTCGAGTGGCGCAAGGGCGCGCTCTACCTCAAGAGCCTCTGCGAGAAGCGCCTCATCGACATCAAGCGCCTGCGGACCGCCGACGAGGAGCGCGCCGAGGAGATGAAGGTCCTGCTGGTCCGCCTGGCGCAAGCCGTCGTCGCCCACGAGGGCGAGCTGATCGGAGACGAGGACCTGTACGGAGCCCTCGACCGGATCTCGCTTCCCGGCGCGGACGCGCCGACCCTGCGGGAGTACCTCCAGTTCCGCGACGGCTCGAAGGACTGACCCAGACCACACGACCGCAGCCTCGCCGCGGCCGGGTCCCTGTGGGACGGCGGCGCGACGGGGCTCCTCGATCCCGGGCCAAGCGGCCCGGCGGAAAGAACCGCATGACGCCCCAGACCACCACGACCACCGCAGAAGAGCTCGTCCCTGAGATCGAGCAGACCCTGCTCGATTCGCGGGCGGACCGTGCCCTGCACGAACGCCATGGGGTGCACGAGCACTCCGAGCAGACGGAGCTGAGCGACCACGAGCGCACCGTGATGCTCGACGTCACCCTGGCGCTGCTCATCCGGCATCGGCTGCCCATCGACGCCGACCGCGCCGCGAAGGCGGTGGCCGCCGCGCAGACCGCCGATGCCCGCACGTGGGCGGCTGGCTGCGCCCGCCACATCGCCCGCGTGGCGGAGGAGAAGAACCCATGAGCCGAAAGCGCAGGCAGCACTACTCCACCGAGGGCTTCCGGCCGTCGGCGAATCCCGAACAGGCGCACTGGATGCGGGAACTCCGCAAGTCCAGTGCGACGCAGCGGCACACCCCCAAGCCCCGCAAGGGCACCCGCCGCGAGCGGGAGCGACAGGCGATCCGCGACCAGCAGCGACACCGAGGAGACCACCCATGACCGACAACAACCGAGGGCCCGCAACCGGAATCGCGCTCGACGCAGAGTCACTGCGCGCCGAGCTGCGGGAGGCCCCGGAGGCCCACGGCCTCGACCCGGAGCAGGCGGCGGAGATCGCAGCGCTCCCGGACGGACAGATCAACAGCTGGATACACGAGCTCGCCGGGCGCGACGACGCCTTCTGGGCGCTTTACGACGGGCTCCGCCGGCGCACCATCGCCCATCTCGCCGAGATGCACAGCACAGCCAAGGACGTGAAGCCGTGAACGCGCCCCTGCCCGACTGGTGGGTCGACGCGACGCCGGACGGCAAGCGCGCCAAGCACCCCGGCAAGCACGAGGTCTACGTCTACGGCCAGCAGCGCGCAGACGGCATGGCGTGCATCGGGTGCAGCTGGCAGCACAGCACGGTCATGTCGACACCAGCAGCCATCGCCCGGCACGACGCCGACCAACACCTCGAGCACGACCACGGGCTCTGGGTGCCCATCGATCGCGGCCCCCTCGCGGGCACCTGCCCGTGCGGGAAGCCCGGGCTGTACGCCGACTCAGTGCTGCGGACCAAGGTCCGCGCAGTCCTCCAGCAGGCGCAGCCGTGGAGCCCGACACCGGACCAGCTGGCGGACCTGCTCGTCGGCGCGCTCGTGCCCGACCACGGCATCCTCGTGGCCTTTACAGCCGAGCAGCAGACCGAGTCCGACTGGGAGCTGGGCTACAGCGCCTCGTACACCGACCTCGCTGCCCCCGAGGTGCTCGGCCACCGCCTGAGCGAGCGGGAGCTCGCCGAGCTGTACTTCCAGATCGAGGCCATGGGTGGACTCGGCGAGTCCGAGGCCTACCGCGACCTGGACAAGGCCGTCGAGCGCCTCGGCGAGGAACCCGCCCGGCAGCTGCGCGAGCGTGTGGCCCAGCCCGGGCTGTTCGACCTGGAGCCCGACGTCTGAGAGCCAGGGCCTCCACACCACAACGACCCCCAGCAGGGGAGAGAAGGAAACCAAGTCCCATGACCCCCACCACGATCGGCGACCTGCCCCGGACCGCCCACACCGCGCCGAAAATCACCATCTACGGGCCGGCGGAGTGCCCCAACTGCGACAAGGCCAAGAGCCTGTTCGATCGGCAGCAGCCCGCGATGCAGTACACCAAAATCGACATCGAGCAGGGCGATGAAAACCACCGCCACATCACCGAAGACCTCGGATATGCCCAGGCACCCGTGATCGTCGTCAAGCTGGCCTCCGGCCGCACCGTCCACTGGGGCGGGCACCGCCAGGACATGCTCACCGCCCTCGTCCGGCTGTGCACCAAGGGCATCGTCCCGGAGGACCGGAAGGCGGCGTCCTGATGGCAGCGGCGCAGCAGCGCCTCGGCCTCAGCATCACCGCCCGGCAGGCCGACATCCTGCTCGATACGCTCGTCGACAAATCCGTCGAGACGGACCACTACCTGCTGTCCTATCCCAAGGACGAACCCGACAAGACCGACACCTGCTGCGACGCGCACCTGGCCCGGTTCGAGCAGCGCGCACTCCAGCGCAAGGCGCTGCTCGAACGGAAAGCAGAGGTACAGCACCTCATCGCGCTCATCGAGGCGATCGTGCCGGCGTTCGAGGCCTCCGAGTCCTCCCCGGTAAGCACCACGGCCGTGGACCTGTCCGGCGTGACGCTCGTCTACCGGGACACGGCAGGCAAGACGCACGAGCAGCCGCTGGCCGACATCGGATCCGCCGGGACCCTCATCGACCCCGACACCGGAGACGACCTCGAGCTCATCGCCGCGCTGGTCGCAGCAGACCCCACCCGAACCAAAACCCAGGGAGCAACCCCATGAGCCTGCACATCGACAGCCTTGCCGACCTCGTCCGCGGAGCTGTGTCCGGCGGCGACACCACCCGGGAAGACTTCGAGCGTGCGCTCGACCAGGTCTTCCCCCGGGATCAGCTCGACCCGTTTGAGGGCACCGGCAGCGAGGAGTACCTCGTCGGATGGACGATCGACCAGGATGCTGCATCGCCCGCTGAGGCCGCCAGCAAGGTCTGGCGGGAGGTCTTCCAGCGCGGACCATGGCAGCCCAGTGCTGACGAGGGCTGCGTCTTCACGGTCTCTCGTGAGGGCCAGCGTGTCGAGATTGACCTCAGCGACGAACACTTCGCGCACCTTTTCAGTGACTAAAAGGAACAGCGGGAGCAGCGCGCGGCGCAGCCGCCCCGGAGTACAGGACGGAAGCCTCGCGCACAGAGCCCCGGAGGAATGGGATCCTCCGGGGCTCTGTGCCCGCACACCCCGAGAACGAAGTACCGACACACGCACGACAACTTCTAGGAGGAGCCACGGTGCACGCACAGCAGAACACCCGCCTCCCGGCCGCACCGTCATGAGCGGCGAGGACCCCGACGAGAAGTGGCGCAGGGATGCCCTGTGCGCAGAAACAGACCCCGACGCGTTCTTCCCGGAGGAGGGCGGCAACACCACCGACGCCAAGAAGGTCTGTGCCCAGTGCGGGGTGCGCGCACAGTGCCTGGATTACGCGTTGAGAGCCGACGAGCGCTTCGGCATCTGGGGCGGACTCAGCACCGCCGAACGCGACCGCCTTATCAAGACTTCACCGGTGGCACACCGTAGCGCCGCCCAGGCGCAAAAGCAGGAACGCGACACCCTCATCGTCGCGATGGCCGGCAGAGGGATCGACCCCCGGACCATCGCCGACATGGCCGAGGTCACCGACCGCACCGTCTACCGGGTGCTCGCCCGGCACAAGGAGCGGGAGGACGCCGTCTCCGCCTGAGCGCAGCACCGTCAATTGAAAGGACCGCCATGCCACTGTTCCCGCGCCGCTTCAGGCAGCAGAACCTGCTGCCCGGGGACGCCTATCCCCCTGAACGGACTACAGGCGCGCCCATGCCGGCCAGGAAACGCGCCGCCATTGACCGCAAGCTCCGCCGGATGGTGAAACAGCATCGGCTCCCGGCCGAGCCGGGAGAGTACTTCGACGCAACGGGCGACCGCTGGACTCTCGACGCCCAAGGCGGCTGGACCGACGCCGGCGGCGTACACCGCGACGCCCGGTACGCGCCGATCATCGCCTTGTTCGTCCACAACTCCGGCCCGTTCACGCGCATCGATTGCTGATGGCCACCCCCGCCGCAAAAGGAGCAACCATGCACCCCCGCATCGAAGACAGCCACCTCGACCCCGGACTCCTGCCGACCGTCAATCCACAGCAGCGCACCGACACCCAGCTCGTCGAGCCGGTGCTCCGGGCCATCCACGCCGCCGTCGCGGACTGCAGCGTGACCGCCGCCCAGGTCTTCGCCGGCCGGATCCACACGCGCAAGAACGAGGAGTGCACGACAGCGTTCGGCCGGCCGCCCAGCGTCGGTCACGCATCTGACGGTGACGACTTCTACTTGCAGATCAGCGTCCGGGTGCCCTCGTACGCAGCCGCACCGGTGCTCGAAGCGATCCACGCCGTCGAGGCCATGTCGGACGCGCAGGCGCTGCGCGAGGCGCGTGCCCGGCTCGCCGAGGCCAGGGCGCGCACCGCCGCGGCACAGAGCGAAGAAGCCCGGGTCGAGGCCGAGATCGCCCGCCTCGAACCAAACAAGGAGTAGACCATGAGTGCCATCCAACCCCTGGCCGCCCGCATGCGGCCCACCTCCCTCGACCAGATCGTGGGCCAGGAGCACCTGGTCTTTCCCGGCTCGCCGCTCGAGCTGCTCGCCCAGGGCGAGGGTGCGACCTCGGTCCTGCTCTGGGGTCCGCCCGGCGTCGGCAAGACTACCATCGCCTCGGTGATCGCCCGCCAAACCAGCCGCCGCTTCGTCGAGCTCTCTGCGACCAGCGCCGGCGTAGCCGATGTCCGCAAAACGCTCGCCGGAGCCCAGAAGGCCCTCGACGACGACCTCCAGACGCTCGTGTTCATTGACGAGATCCACCGCTTCTCCAAGGCGCAGCAGGACGTCCTCCTGCCCGCCGTGGAGGCCGGGGTCATCTCGCTCATCGGCGCGACCACCGAGAACCCGAGCTTCTCGGTCAACTCGGCACTGGTCTCGCGCTCAATCCTGCTGGTCCTACGCCCTGTGGAGGACGGCGAGGTCGTGAACCTGCTCTCGCGTGCCCTAGAGGAGGACCCGGTCCTCTCAGCCACCGGGATCGGGTTCGCCGACCCCGCGCTGCAGATCATTGCAGGGCTGTCCAGCGGCGACGTCCGCCAGGCGCTGAACCGGCTGGAGACCGCTGTCGCAACTGCGCAGGCCGCAGGCAAGAGCGTCGTCGACCGCGAGGTGCTGGAGCAGGTCACCGGCGCTGCGCTGCAGCGTTACGACCGCGATGGCGACCAGCACTACGACGTCGTCAGCGCATTCATCAAGAGCATGAGAGGCAGCGACCCGGATGCGGCCCTGCACTGGCTGGCCCGGATGATCGAGGCAGGGGAGGACCCGAGGTTCATCGCACGGCGCTTGGTGGTGCACGCCTCCGAGGACGTCGGCATGGCCGACCCCTCGGTGCTGGGCATTGCAGTGGCCGCCGCCCAGGCAGTCCAGCTGATCGGTATGCCCGAGGCACGGCTCAACCTCGCTCAGGCAACTGTCGCAATCGCCACGGCCCCCAAGTCGCCGGCCGTCATCCGCGGCATCGACCAAGCGCTGGAAGACGTCGGCGCGGCCGGACCGGGAGCGTGCCGGTGCACCTGCGCGACGCGCACTACCCGGGTGCGAAGGGCCTCGGGCACGGCCAGGGCTACCTCTACCCGCACGACCACGAGCACGGCGTCGTGGCCCAGCAACACCTGCCCGACCGGGCCCTCGGCACCCAGTACTACAGGCCGACCGCCAATGGCTTCGAGCAAACGGTCGCCAACCGCCTGGCGGGAATCCGCCGGATCACTGACGAGATGGGAGAGCAGCCATGAGCGCCAACCACATGCCGCCCGCGCTGGGAGCCATCCTGGCCGACCACGACCGCGGACCGGAGTACGCCCTCGTCAAGTGCATCGGCGACGACTTTACCTGCAGTGCCAGGGAGCGCGTCGAGGGCAGCGCACACATGACCGACGAAGATATCACTGCCGTGCTCGCCGGGCGCGGGTGGTCCGTCGGGCCAACGCTCTGCCCGCAGCACAGGAGCGGATCGGACCAGGAAGGATCGACTTCCCATGCCTGACCGGACCCCTGACCCCAGCGGGAGCGTCGACGAGCGGCTGTCGAGGGAGCTGGGCATCGACGGTCGAGGCCCACGCCCGGCTGCGCCTGGACCTGCTGCGCATGCAGCGGGGGGAGCCCGGGCAGTTGGGATATGTCCTGCTCAACCGCCGGCACCATCCGAATGCGGCGGTGGTCTTCGCCTCGCCGGACGAGGCCCGTCGGGCGAGGGGGTCCCACACGCTCATCGACTCGCTCTGCAAGGAGGACTGCCTCGACACTTCTGTCCCGGATCCGGCCACCCTCTCCGACCTTGCCTCACGCGAGGTCATCCTGCCCTGACACGGGTGTCGGCGCGACTTCTACAGTGGAACAGATTCCACTAGGATCACATATTGAACCGATTCGCACGAAGCGCGCGCCGGAGACCGGCGGCCTTTCGCAAGGAGCGCTGCGTACCAGCGCCGCCAGTGTCTCCGTTCCCTTGCACACGTACCAACGATCGATAGGTTCCCTTGAATGAACGACCAGGAAGTGCGCCGCGGCGCTGGCGTCTACAGTAAGCCGATCCTCGGGATCTACGACTTTGTGGTCGTCCGGCTCTCCAACTCATTGGCCTGGCGCTGCCCAAGCGTACTGATGTTGGCCCAGTACGACCGCCTCCTTGGACGCCGCCACCTGGACGTCGGGCCCGGCACGGGCTGGTATCTCGCAAACGCGCAGATGCGCGAGGACGCAGACGTCGTGCTGATGGATCTCAACTCCAACAGCCTCGACAGCGCCTCCGCCAGGATCGTCGGCGTCACACACAGCCGTCTGGTCGCCAACGTGCTCGAACCCCTCCCGGAAGACATCGGCCTGTTCGACTCAATCGGCGTGAACTACCTGTTCCACTGCGTCCCCGGCACCTGGGCCGACAAGGGCGCAGCCTTCGGCCATCTTGCCGAGAGGCTCGCTGACGACGGAGTTCTGTTCGGTGCGACCATCCTGGGCAGCGGCGTACGGCACAACCTTGGAGGCAAGGGCCTCATGGCGCTCTACAACCGGCTCGGGATCTTCCACAACCGCCAGGATGACGCCGAGGGCCTACGGGCAGCGCTGGAAGGTGCCTTCCGGGAAGTCCAGGTCAACGTCGTGGGAACCGTCGCGGTGTTCAGCGCGCGCGAACCACGCCGCTGAAGGAGAAAACTCCCGAGCGCCTAAAGATCCAGCCGGAGCACCGCATCCCGTCCCTGCACGCCGGAGCGCACACCCAGGACCGTCATCCCGATGGATTGGACCGAACCGTCGCTCCGGCGCAGGTCCACCTGCATGTACCGTGAGTTCTCGGTGTCCTCCGCAGCGGCACGAATGAAGGCCTGCACCTCGCCGCAGTTGTCGACTGTGAACTGGCCCAGACCGCCGACATGGCGGAAGCCGCCCTCGCGCCACGAGGTCGAGGTCATCAGCAGTTCCAAGGTCTCGACGTCGACAACGGCCATCGGCTCGCGCGTCAGTGACATGACACCCCGCAGTACGTCGTCCACACGCCCGGCCTTGACGTCCCGCACGAACGCCATGTCATGGAATGAATCCGGCACCTCGTAGCTGAAGCCCTGGATCAGGATCTTCTCATCGCCCGGCTTGACGGGCACGATCTGGCCGACCAGCCGCAGGTGCCTGCGTCCCCGCGATTCGGAGCCGTACCCGGTGACCACGTCGTAGGTCAGGCAGCGGATGGTGCCCGTAACGCCCATCTCGCCCACGCCGGTCAGGCCTTCCTGAATACCGTCCCGGACCAAGCTGTTGACGCGCATCTGATCCGACTTGCTGATGAGTTCGTTGGCCCATTCGCCTGCCTGCCAGTAACCCCGGCTTTGCTGGTCCACGCCGGGCTCCACCGCATAAATGTCGTAAAGCGCCCGGTCCCAGTAGGTGCGTCGCTGCTGTGTGGGCTGGAGGTTTCCGTCCAGCTCGATCTCCCACTCCCAGCCGCCGACCAAAGGCCGCTCCGGGATGGCCGCCCCCGCCGGCAAAACGAGGGCGAATGCGCCGACGACGCTTCCGGAGCGGGGTGACAGTTTGGGCTGCACGACCACGGACCACTCCTGGCCGTCGTGCAACACCTTCTCCGCGATGCCTGTCTTGGTCCGGTAAACCTGGGCGAGCCTGTCCTCCTCCAGCAGCAGTTCCCTCGGGATCCGTCGCATCTGCTTTCTGGCCGAACTTGGACCGCAGGGTTGGCCGCCGACCAGCACAAGCTGCTTGCCGTCCTGGCCGCAAAACAGGCCCCATGATCCAACGTCGAAATATGCTCCCACAGGCTAGACGCCTCCTAATACCGGGATCGTTGATGTCGGGCCTGTCGACCCGCCGATGGGACGGGTTGCGCCGATCACCCGTGCGCTGCCCTCAGGCTGTCGTGCTTGAGACAATTCCGTCACGCTGATCCCCGCCATGCGATAATATCCTTTACAACCAAGTTACGAGACTCGAACCCCTTCGTTGGCAAACGACTGGCGGTGTCTCTTTTCTCTTCATTACAGAGGATCGCTGATGCCTGCCTTCATTTCGACTCTTGTCGAGCCTATCCGGCTCTTCGCGCACCTGCGCCGGTCCTCCGGCCGTCACGGTAACCAGCCTGCGCGCTGCGACCCGGACCGCCATCAGTTCGACGCATTCGACTGGCCGTCTGAGACCACTCTCGAGGCCCTCGGCAAAGCCATCGCCGCAGCATGTGGCCTCGGGATCGTGATCCGGCCCATCCCTGACGAAATGCGCCACCACGAGGTCAGCGGCCTCACCACTGTAATCGGACGAGTAGCCCACGTTTTCTACGACCCCGAACTCCCGCCCCTCAACAAGGAGCAGACGATCCTTCACGAGTACGCCCACATCCTGCACGGCGACGTCCGTGCAGACACCGACTGCACGCACTTGCGCAGCATGTTCGACAACCCCGTGGAAAAGCGGGCCGAGACAACCGGCATGCGACTGATGGAGGCCCTGCACCGTCGGCGGCGGACATCCGAGGAGCAGAGCGAGGTGCTCGCCTTCCTGTCCGGATCAAACGAGGACGGTGAGATCTGATGACTGAGATCATCATTGTCGGTATCACCATGGGCCTGATCATCATCGTCTCCGCCCTGTACCAAGGACGCCGACGCCGGGTCAACCTTCTCAGGGTCACCTGTGTCGCGCTCTTCATCGCCACGGTCTGCCGCGGCATGGAGCCTCCCTTAGACGGACCTGCCGTCGACCTCCTCAAGCGCCTTGCCATCCTGACCGCCCAGGTATCCGTGGTGCTGCTCATCCTCACGTTCCGCGCGACTCCGCTTTCACGACGTGCAACCCGGTTCATCTACCTCTTCGCCGGGATCATCGCCCTGGGCGAGGCCGTGCTGGTGTGGTTCATCCCCGTCCATACCGACGGCACTATCTACGACCGGGTCGACATCGACGCCGCCCTTGCCCACAGCCAGGCCTGGGCACTGATCTCCTACAACTTCCTGTACCTCTCTGCATTCGCCGCGGCAACGGCCGTAGTTGCCGTCGGCTGTTGGCGGACCATGACGCAGAAGAACCAACCCTTCTCCGCCCGCCTTCCGATTGCATTCGTCTTTACGGGGGCCATCGGATCTGCCCTGTTCATCGGCTCATCACTCCTGGACCTCTTTGGCAGTCCGGTCGTCGGCGGAACTGAACTGAGGACACAACTCCTCGTCACCGTTGTCAGCTTCTTCTTCCTGGGACTCGCAACAGGGGTCATCCGCCGCATCAGCATAGAAACGCAGGTGAGGCTCGCGCTCCGCCTCGCGCACGAGGTCGTCGTACCTCTGTGGCGAACGACCACCACTCTTCATCCCGACGTAAAGCTTCCGCCTGAAGACAGGCAGGGGTTCGATCAGCTGATGACGCTCTCAAGGCTCACCATCGAAACCCACGACGCGCTCAGACTCATCCGCGAGGACCACGACCCCGCACTGGAACCCCTGCACAGGCAGCACCCCGAGGATCCGCACCTGTCGGCGGGGCTGGTGCGCCATCTCAGCGGCGAGAACGCCGTTCCCAGCCTTGGGTGGTTCACACTCGCCCTGAGCCGGCTCCGCACGCTCAAGCTGAAAGACGACGAAACCCTGGCCGCCTCTGTGCAGAGCCTCTACGAGATCCGAGTGGCGATGAGTGCCATGAATGGGACGGACGGGCGATGACCGGGAACGGAACGAAAATCCGCATCCCCGCGGCCGGCGATCCTGCGACCCGGGCCGCCCGGATCCTCAGTGACGTGTTCGCGCCCGCTGTGTCCGTATTCCTCATCTGCGTCCTCTGCGGCGTCACAGGCCACCCGCATACATGGGTTGGTCTCGGATGGGGCATCCTGATCGGCTCTTTCTGCGCAGTGATCCCGACAGCAACCATCCATGTCGCGGTGCGGCGCGAGCAGCTTACCGACCGACACGTCACCCGGCGCGATCAACGCTGGTGGGTCTTCCTGGTCTGCGTGGCGTCTGTGCTTGGAGGCATGGCAACGGCGGTGCTGCTGGACGCACCGCCCACGCTGCTGTGGATCCTGCCGACGATGGTTGCCGGGCTCGTCCTTGCCGGGGGAGTGACCCTCCTGGGACCGAAAGTCTCCATGCACGCGTTCTGCTTCACCTCCCTCGTCGTCCTCGCGGCGATGCTGCTCTCGCCCTGGTGGCTGCTCGCCCTCCCAACCCTGCTGCCCGTGGTCGCCTTCGCCCGGCTGAAGCTAAAGCACCACACACGCCTCGAGCTCACACTCGGATCCGGCCTGGCGGCCGCCGTGATGCTCGGAGCCAGTGCGTACATGCCCACGGCCGGCTAGGACTGCCCGCTGCTCCGGCGCAACCGGAAATGTGCCGATGCCACCGCATTGGAAGATCTTCCACTAGTATGAAGGTGTCGTCGCGTGCACCGTTCGCCTCGATGACTTCATGTCTGAAATCACGAGGAGGATCCAGCTCCGTGACCATCGCCCAGCGACTAGAACGCTTGTTCGCGGAGACGGCGGGACCACACGGTCGCCCCGTCACCCTGCAGGAAATCGTCCAGAGAATGGAGCAGCGCGGCATCTCCTCGATGTCGCTCAGCTACCTGCAGCAACTGCGCAAGGGGGAGGCCCACAATCCCCGCCTGCAGCACCTCCGAGCCCTGGCCGACGCCTTCGACGTCCCCCTGTCCTACTTCCTGGAGGAGAACGAGCCAGACAGCGCCACCGAGCAGGAGCTGACCCCGCAGGAGCGCACCATCGCCCTGCGTGTGCACGGGCTCAGCGACGGCGCACTGGCCAGCATCCGGGCCATTGTGGAACTGGCGCGCAAGAGCGAGCAGCTCGACGACCCTCCCAAGAGCCCTGATTCCGCTCAAGACTGATCCCGCCGCGGGGTCCCACCACCCTGCGGACGTCTTCCTCGTGCCGGCGTTTGGTATTTGAGTGGAATCTTTTCCACTCCTGTGGCAGGATAGGAACCACAGCCCGGCGATTCCGTACATCGTGATGTCCCGCCGGACTAAGGTGATCACGCCCGTGAAGGAGCATCAGATGGTCGATATGCAGCCCCCCTCCGACGAGTTCCGCGGATTCGACGAGGCCCGGTCGATCATGTGGTGCTACGAAGCCCGCTCACGCACCTATGCCCGTCTGAGCCAGACGGACTTTCTCGCCAACGACGCCGTGGCCGCCGTGCATGTCGAGAACACCTCCCGCGCCGACCGCGTCTTTCTCGCCGCCTTCGACCGCTCCGGCGGGCTGCTGTTCGGCGACACGCTTTACATCGACGACCCGACACAGCGGCTCGACGTCACACCCGAGTTCGACCACGACTTCACCGGTATGACCGTCGCCGCTGGCTCCGAACTTGAGGAAGCCGTCGAACGCGAGAACGGCTGGGTGGTCAACCTGGATGCCCTGCGCGACTACGACCCGCTGGAGGACCGCCGGACCACGCAGCGCGCGGTGCTCCTGGCGCACCTCGGAGACATGATGGCCAGCGGCCAGGCCCGGGGTTTCCTGTTTGACAAGCACGACGCTGCCGAGGATCCCGGTGAGGCCGACACCGACGCCGCCTGAGCGCGGCGCAGCACTTCTTCCGGCGCTCGATCGACCCCGCCCGGCTTCGGCCGAGGCGGGGTCTTTTGCTTCCCTGGGGAACCGGTGGAAAAGACCGTGGACCGGCTCACGCCGGTCCCGGGGGTCGTTCCGTGGTGGTCGCAGCCGCGCGGTGCGCGGCGCGGCCACCGTTACCGAATCGTATGTTCTTGAGAGCCACGACCCACAGGAGTAGCCCATGACCGTCCCTCTCCGCGCAGCCCAGCTGCCCGTCAAGTACGAACGGGCCGAAGGCTCCGCCCGGCACGGCCGGACCATCTACGAAGTCGCCGGCTCCGGGCTCTACCAGGTGACTGCGGCCAGGGAAGAGTTCGCCGTCTCGACACTCACGCAGTCGGGATGGACGGAGCTGATCACGCTCGACGAAGGCGACGGGGTCTCGAACGTCCTGGAGGCCATGCAGATCTGGCTGGACATCCAGACCCCGTCGCCCCCGGCCGGCGACAGCGCCGCAGGGAAAGGCAGCGGTGCCGATGACTGACCCGACCGGAACGATGGCAAGCCTCACCGAGAAGGCCGCAGCCGCTGTCGTCACCTCCCGGGGCCTCACCCATGAGGACGGGGAGTCCGCCCTCGCAGCCCTCGGCTGGGCCCAGGGCGCGGCGATCACCCACGAGGACGCGTTCCGGGCCTTCACCCGGGCCCTGATCGACGAACTCGGCGTGCCGGACCTCCTCGCCGCCAAGATCGAGCTGCTCGCCGAGTACAAGCTCGACTACCCCCAGGACTACGCGCCGGACGACGTCGCCCGCATGCAGGCCGAGCTAGCGCGGCTGCGATCGCTGCAGCAGATGCTTGCAGGACCCGCCGACTGACCGTTTCCGGACACAGCAAGAGGCCCGGACTGCGCTGAAGGTCGGCGCAGTCCGGGCCCCAGGCCTGCTCTCACGCCGTGGGCGGGATGAGCAGCGAGGCCCCGGCGTAGATGAGATTCGGATCCTGGATCCGGTTCTTCTCGACCAGGGCCCCGATCGGCACTCCGGTCTCCGCCGAGATCTCCGTGAGGGTGTCACCCCACTGGATCACATACACCCGCGGCTGTGGCTTCGGCTCGGGGACCTGCGCCGGCTTGTCCTCGTCGCCCTTGCCCGACGCCGAGGTGCCCGAACCCTGGCCGTCCGCAGAGTTGCCGTTACCGGCCTTGGCCTCGAAGGCGTCCGGAACCCCGTTGCGGTCCCGGTCCGGCAAGGTCACCGTCACGGTGCCCTCCTCGTGCTGGGAAGCTGCCGCCGCATCGCTCGCCGGGCTCCGGTCAGCAGTGAGGAGCTGCGTCGCGCCCCAGCCGGCGAACAGCAGCGCGCCACCGGCCATGATCCCGGCCGCCAGCACCGGTCCACCGCCATAGCCCAGGGGCCCAAGCCGGTCCCGCCGCTGCACCGCCACCCGGGCCGGGTGAGCCGCATCAGCGACCTTCTCCTCGGGCCTGTGCATCGTATCCGTCATCCCTGTCCCTCTCTATCCAGCTCACCATTTTTTACCATTCGAGTCCTCATGCACATTCTACTCGTAGTCCAGTGCATCTTGATAGAATAGGAGAAGGGATAGACGAGTCATAGACCAGTCTGACGGGCCGCCACGAACCACCGAATCACTCAACAGAAGGAACCCACCACCATGGCCAACTACTCCATCTCCGCCAACCAGCTCACCGAGGGCACCAGCGTCTTCATCCGCGGCAAGCTCGCCTTCGCCCGGCTGACCAGCCTCATCGAGGGTGCTGCTCTCGCCGCCAGCGACCAGCGCAAGGTCCAGAACGGCATGAGCCCCGTGGGCAAGCCGCACACCACGGCGACGATCACCGAGGCCGAGGTGCAGTTCGCCGACCCGGCTAACCCCACGGTCGAGGAGCAGTTCGTCTCCGAGCGCCGCTACACCTCGAAGAAGAACCCAGCCTCGGGCGCGAACTACTCGATCGACTCCAAGGGCACGAACCTGCCGATCATCGCGATCCCGTCCGAGAAGGGTGATGGCACCTACGACCAGGACACCTCCGGCCAGGAGCTGGCACAGGGACTGGACGTGACGCTCGTGCTCCGCGTCTACAAGCCGAAGAACTTCGCCAACCGCGGCCTGTCGCTCGACCAGGTGATTGTGCACGAGACCCCGCGCTACTACAACGCCGGCGGCGTCGGCAGCGGGGAGCTCGCGGCCCGCGGCATCGTCTTCAACGCCCCGCCCCGCGCGGTCCAGGCCCAGCCGGGCTCGGGCTCCGCCGTCGGCAACGGCGAGGAGCCGGTCGCCACCGAGGTCGAGGACGGCTTGTCCTTCCCGGCCCCGCAGCCCGCCGTCGCGGCTTCAGTCGCGGCACCGGCTCCGGCCCAGGTGCACACGCAGGTCGCCACCGCACCGGTCGCGGTGCTTCCGGAAGCTCCCGCGGCTCCGGTTCCCGCCCCGGTCCCCGCGGTGCAGCCGCAGCAGGAGACGCCCGAGCAGAAGCTCGCCCGCCTCGAGCGTGAGAACGCCGAGTTGAAGAACGCGGGTTCGGCCGTGGGTGCTCCCGCCGGCCAGGGCCCGTGGGGCGGCTCCGGCGATGCCCAGCAGGCCGGAATCACCTACCAGGGCTGATCCAAGGCCGATCCGACCGACCGAACCCCCAGACGAGACCCCCGTGCAGGCATCCATGCCGTACGGGGGTCTCGTCTTTCAGGGCCAGAGTGCAACCCGGCCCTGTTTTCATCCGCCCCCGACAAGAAGGCATTGATGTGACCGCCGTCGATCCCCGCGCGATCTTCCCCAGCTTCTATGACAACCCCGCGATTCGCGCCCTGGCGACCGCCTGCCGCTGGACCATCTCCGGCCGGCTCGGCGAGCTCGACGACGAGGACTCCGGCCGCAAGGCACCGATCGATGTGCGGCACCTGCTCGACGGCTGCAATCCGGGCTGCCGCCACGCAGGCCCCCTGCGCGGAGCTTTCGCCCTGGACGCGACCTGCCTGCTCACCCTCGACCAGCTGGCCGACACACTGCCGAACGCGGCGAACGCTGCCTTCTACCTGCAGGCCCCCTCCGACGGTCTGATCGTGATCGACGTCGAGCCCGGTTGCCCGCCGGACGTGGCCGCAGACATCCTGCGCCTGCCCGGAATCCTGTACTCGGAGCTGTCGATGTCGGGCCGGGGCTTCCACCTGGTCGCCCCGCTGCCTGCCAACCTCCACGACTTCCCGATCGCCGCTGACAAGCGCGTCCTGCGTGAGGAGCACGGCTGGTACGAGATCCTCCTGGACCATTGGTGCACGTTCACCCGCAACCCGGTGCCGCAGCGGATCGTCGAACACGTTGCGGCGCGACCAGCCTCCGACCGGTTCTCTTCGGTGGCGGACCTGTATGCAGACCTCGCCGCCAAGGCCAAGCCAAGCATCAGCATCCCCTCGACCGCCGTCGGCACAGACGGCGAAATGCCCGACATCCCGTACGCCGAGGCCATCGTCGAGCAGACACTCGCCGGCTCCCGCGACCGGCTGAAGACGCCCGAGGACTTCGACAACGACCGCTCCCGCTGGGAGTTCTCCGTCCTGGGTGTCCTCTACACCGGCATGCAGCTGCCGTTGCGCACCTACCGGTCCTTCGGCGCGCAGTTCTCCTCCGGTGACGAGGCCTGGCTGCTGTACAAGACCTCGCTGGCGGTGATCGAGCCTCGGCCCAAGCACGCCCAGATGCGCAACGGCAGGCCGTTCCTGCTGGACCGTGCCGCTGCCCTGGTGGCGGCACGGGAAGCCTCCGCCGAGGCGGGGTGAACCTTCGGGGGTTGCCCATCGGTTTGGCGGTGGAACAAGGACTGGATCGGGCGGAGCCCGATCGGGGATGGGGAGGCGGTGGGCTTCTGAGCCCGACCGCCCCCGTCACCGGGCCTTGTGGCCCTGCTTCCGACATGTCCCGTACGGCGCTCAGCCCTGCCGTGGGTCCGTCTCCCGTCTCACCTGCTCACAGCTCACCCACGACCAGAAAGACATTCCCATGAAGTTCAACGACACCCTGACGACTCTGATCCAGCAGTCCCTCGAGGTCGGGGCCACGCCCGCGCTCATGGGCGAGCCCGGCATCGGCAAGTCCTCCTTCGTCGAGGCCCTCGCCTACTCGATGGGCACCAAAGCCTTCGTCCTGCCCTGCAACCAGCTCGCCGACAAGGCCGACCTCACCGGCGCGCGCCTGGTGCCCTACGAGAAGACCGACGGGACACAGTCCTACAAGCAGGTCTTTTACCCGCACCAGGTCATTCAGGAGTGCATCGACTACGCGCTGGAGAACCCGCGCGAGTGGCCGATCCTCTTCCTCGACGAGATCAACCGCACGACCTCCGACGTGACCTCCGGCGCGCTCACCCTGGTGACCCTGCGGCGCATGGGCCACATCGAACTGCCGGAGAACGTGCGCCTCATCGTGGCGGGCAACGACAAGGGCAACGTCACGACTCTCGACGAGGCCTCGCTGTCGCGCTTCGCGATCTTCCACGTCGAGCCCGATGCGACAACCCTCATGTCCGTCCTCGGAGACGCGCTCAACCCCTGGGTGAAGAAAGTCCTCACCCAGCACCCCGGACTCATCTTCCAGAAGTCGACGCCGAACTCCATCGTGGCCGACGGCCGCGATGACGACGATGACGACGGCAACGTCACCATGGCCGAGCTGTTCGACGGCGGCGAGGAGATGAACCAGCTCACCACGCCGCGCACCATCGACCACCTCTCCCGGTGGCTGAACAGGGTCGACCGCCAGGAACTGGCGAGCCACCTCGCGACCCCGGTCCACATTGGCAGCCGCGAAACCTCACTGCTCAACGAGGCCATCGAGGCATTCACCGGCGACACCATGTTCACCACCCAGCTCGTGGCGGTCATCGCCGAAGACCTTGCCTCGAACTCGGGCGGCCCGGCACACAACCGCGTCAACGTGCCCAAGCCGAATTGCTACGCAACCCTCAAGTCCGCGGGCACGGTCACCGACCTCGCCGCGCAGATCTCGGGCCTGACCCAGAACGAGGTCTCCGGCTCGCTGCTCTACGCGATGAAGGAGAAGGAGGACAACTCGCGCCTCATCGAGCAGCTGGCGCAGGCGGCCGTCCAGATTGAGCCGGAGCACACGCGCACCCTGTTCGAGCTGGTGACCACCGGGCAGTTCGACCGGCAGAACCTGGAGGCGTTCCTCGAGGTCGACTCGCCGATCGTGGCCGCGGTCAAGCCGTCCCTGTCGGCCTTCCTCTGAGCCGACCCGGCACCGGGCGGCGGGGGACGCCACCGGCTCCGTTCCGGAGCGTTCCCCGCCACCCCACGACACCCGTCGCCTCAGACCGCATTAGGAGACCACGATGACGATCACCGTCACGAACCAGAAGCCGGCGGTGCTCGACGCCCTGCACACGATCTCGTGCACGGGCGACTACGACCCCATGCCGGCCATCCAGAAGGTCCTGGTCGACCCGCTGCTGGAGCCGCTGAACCCCAGCGCTCCGGCGAGCATCGTCGACGGCTCGGGCCACGACATCACCGGCGACGTCCTGGACATCGTCATGCGCTGCCTCGGCGAGACGATGGACCCGGCCGCCGAGAAGAACGCCAAGGAGCTGCTCGGACAGACCCTGGTCAGCTATGACCAGGGCACGCCCCTGCCGGTGGGTGAGCTGTTCGCTGTCCAGGCCGGGCAGCAGAACAAGTGGCCCGCGCCGTCAGCCCGGGTCCTGTACTCAGCCCAGAACGATGTCATCCCCGCGGCCAAGGGCCTGCTCGCCGGCTCCGCCGACGAGAGCGCCTTCTTCGCCTCCGTCGCCTACACCTACCACCCGAATACCCTCGGCTTCTGGTTCCAGTCCTCTGCCGCGTTCGACGGCTTCAAGATCTGGCTGAACCAGCAGGTGCAGGCGATGGCCGGCGCGAACGCGATGCCGGCGGACACCCTCCGGCTGCTGAACGACTTCGCGAACCTCTCGCTGAAGGGGTTGACCGAGTCGCTGCTGCTGCGCAAGGACGACTCCGACGGCAACGACGAGTTTTCTTTCGCCCGGCTGGTCATCCGCATGCTGATGACTTACGTCGACCAGCAGCGCAAGGCCGCCTCAACAGGCGCGGCCGCCCTCGACACCGGCATCATGCCGTTTACCGTTGGGGAGCTGTTCTGCCCGCGGTCGCTGGTCCTGGTCAACGTCGAGGCCCACGCCCGCGCCACCGCCGCGAAGGTAACGGGGGAGTGGAACCTCATCAACCAGTCCCTCGCCTCGCCCGTGAAAGTCGTCTCCAACGCCGCTCTGTCCAAGCTGACCTCGCTCCCGCGGGCAGCTGCCAGGGCTGCCGCCATGGGCGCACGGCAGCAGCCGGGCCAGCCGGGCTCGCGTTCGGCCCAGGTAAAGTTCCGCAAGGCCCCGCCCACGAAGCTGGACCTGTTCAAGGACATCACCCGGGTGCTCAAGCGCATGGGCAAGGTCAACAAGTCGCAAAACATCTACCGGACCATGAAGACGACCTTCCTCAAGGCCAACCGACGCAACCCGGACGACTTCAACAAGCCCGGCCGGATCACCTCGGTGCAGTACATGCCAGACCTGCACATCTACATCGACACCTCCGGATCGATCTCCGAGGAGAACTACCAGGAGGCGGTGCTGATGCTGATCAAGATCGCCAAGAAGCTCAACGTCAACCTGTATTTCAACTCGTTCAGCCACATGCTCTCCCAGGAAACGTTGCTGAAAGTAGAGAACAAGTCGACGCGGCAGATCTGGAATGAGTTCCGGAAAGTGCCCAAGGTCACCGGCGGCACGGAGTTCAAGCAGATCTGGGACTACATCAACGCCTCGCCGAAGCGCAAGCGCCGGCTGTCGCTGATGATCACCGACTTCGAGTGGCCTCCGCCGTCCAGGCGCGAGGAGCACCCGGCGAACCTCTACTACGCCCCGTGCTCGGCCATGGACTGGAAGTACATGGTCCGCTCCGCCGAGGCGTACGCGAACGGCATGCAGCACATCGACCCGAGCATCCGGCAGAAGCTGCTGGGCATGGTCCTCTAACCCTGCCCTCCAGCCATGGAGGAGACGCCGACCGGCCGAACCGGCCAGCGTCTCCTCCTCCCTCAGACCTACCCGTAACCCTGCCAGGCATCCCGGCGCGCCCACCCAGCGCACCGCCCGGCGAACCCCACCGAAGGAGGGACCCCGCGATGGGCCTCAACAACTTCACGTCGGGCTCCGACGACGACACGAACAGCGGCGGCACGCCTCCGAGCTTCCCGCCCATGGGCGGCATCCCCAGCCAGGGCAGCCAGTCCGACGACGCCGTCAAGGGGCTCCTCGTCGACTACAACGAGAAGTTCAAGAACGCCGACCCGACGATGTTCCGCAACGCGCTCATCGAGCAGGTCCTCTCCGTCCTGATCAGCCGGAACAAGCCGAACCTGCTTCTGAAGGGCTCCGCAGGCGTTGGTAAGACCCGGATCGTCGAGGACATCGCCCGCCGGATCGCCCTGGGCGACACCCTCATCCCCGATCAGCTCAAGGGCTTCACCGTCTACGAGCTGCCGATCACCAACCTCGTCGCCGGCTCCGGCATCGTCGGGCAGCTGGAGGAGAAGGTCCAGACCGTCATCGACTTCGCCTCAGACCCCAAGAACAAGGTCATCCTGTTCATGGACGAGATCCACCAGATCACCGGTGGATCCACCTCCCACACCGACTCGGTGCTGCGCAAGGTCTCGCAGGTGCTCAAGCCTGCCCTGGCCCGCGGCGACATGCGCGTCATCGGTGCCACCACCTCCACCGAGTCCCGGGCCTTCGACGACGACCCCGCCTTCGCGCGGCGCTTCACCCCGCTCATCGTCGACGAACTGACCGCCGAGCAGACCCTCACGGTGCTCGGCAGTGTCCGTCCGGGCCTGGTGGCGCACTACCGCCACCAGATCGCGGTCTCTGACGACGTCCTGGCGGAGACGGTCCGGATCGCGGAGGAGAACTCCCGTGCCGGGCAGCACCGCCCCGACAGCGCCATCACGCTGCTGGACCGGGCGATGGCCGACCGTGTGCTGGAGCAGAAGAAGCTCATCGTCCAGGCCGAGGCCGCCGGGGACACTGCACTCGTGAACACCCTGCGGTCGATCCCGCAGGTGCCGCTGACCACCAAGCGCGTCCTGGACGTCGCCAAGCGCCTGATGACCGGCAACGCCCAGCGCCCTGAGTTCGACGTCGCGACCCTCCGGGCAACCCTGCTGGGCCGCCTGCGGGGACAAGACGACGTGCTCGAGAATCTCGTGGACCGCCTGGCCCGCGAGGAGCTGGACCTGTTCCCGACCTCGACTCCGATGACCTGGATGCTCGCCGGGGCCTCGGGCGTGGGCAAGACCGAGACCGCGAAGATCATCGCCGAGCAGATGACCGGCACCGAGCCGATCATCCTGAACATGACGGAGTTCCACACTCCCTCGGACACCGCGAAGATCGTCGGGGCACCTCCGGGCTACGTCGGCTCGGACTCCAACCGCGAGCTGCCGTTCGACACGCTCGAGTCCAACCCCCACCGGGTGATCCTGCTCGACGAGTTCGAGAAGGCGGACAAAGCCGTGCAGCGGCTGTTCCTCTCGGCCTTCGACGAGGGCTACATCCGCAACGCCCACGGCAAGGTGCTGGACTTCTCCAAGGCGCTGGTGATCTGCACGACCAACGCCGCGCGGGAAGCCCTGAACCGCAAGCCGGTCGGCTTCGGCTCGACCCCGCCGGCGGTCTCCCACCGGTCCCTGACCAAGGAGCTGGCTCAGTTCTTCGACGCAGAGCTGCTCGGGCGGTTCTCACTCGTCGTGGGTTTCAACCCGGTCGACGAGCAGGCCTACCGGGAGATCCTCGCGGCGGAGTACAGCCGCCGGCGCGAACGGATCCTGGACGCCAGGCCCCGCCTGGGCCAGACACTGCCCGCGTCGATCCCCGACGACGAGCTGCGTGCCGTCGCCGAGGAAACCTACGTCGACTCCCAGGGTGCGCGTCCGGCCGGCAAGGCCGTGCGCGTGTGGATCGAGGACCGGCTGCTCGCCGCCCAGGCTGCGTCGACTGCGTTCATCCCACCCGCTGCCGCCGTCTCCGACGAGCCGGAGGCGCTGGCCGTCGATTGATCCCGGCACCACACTGCGTTCGAGCGCCCCTGTCCCGGATACCCGGGGTGGGGGCGCTCGTGCGTGCGCGTACCGCGTTCGAACACAGGAAGAAGGACGTCACTGCCATGACCACCACGATCACCACCGCCGTCGGCACAGTCCGTGCGGCACAGCCCGAAGACAGGAGCGAGCAGATCTGCGACGACGCACTGCTGCTGGTCTCCGCCCACTCGGCGGACGCGGCCGACTGCCGTGATCTCGCACTCATGCTCGGCCTTGTCGAGGTGGACCCCTCCGGGTCCGTCACCAAGGCCAATCCCTGGAACGCCGACTGAAGGTGCTTCCCGCCGGGCCTACCCAAGAGGTGAGCCTGCGATTGACCGCCGCGCGCATGGGTAGCGCGCGGTGTCCGGGTCCGCGGGGCTAACGCCGCCGCGCCCGGATTCAGGGGCCTCACGGCCCCTGACGGGTGGGTTGAGAGGAGCGCGGGAGGGCTCGTCGCCAGAGGCGAGCCCTCCCGCTCTCATGCCCGCGCCCGTGACCCAAGCGCTCGTCTACGAGCATTCGACTGACCATTCGTCTCCTGTGAGAATGGTCTATGCGGCTTCCATTCGACAAACCCTCTCGACCCGCCTACTGATTCGTTCGAAGAAAGACGACACCATGCCTATTCTGCTTGACGACATCGACCTTTCCGCAGCCGCCGTCGCTGCCCAGAAGACCGTCGACCCGAAGTTCTTCTCCTCGCGCCTGACCGGGTCCGGCAAGAAGACCGGCCTGCTCAATGAGAGCCTGCGGCCGATCAACACTGCGACCAACACCGCCTACGCGGTTGACCGCGACATCGAGGTCAAGCAGAGCTCGACCCACCACGACATCACCACCGCGCTGGTGCCGCTGGCCCCGATCACCCGCCGCTCCCTGCTCTCGGGCGGGTCGTTCACGCTGCCTGTACCGCATGTCGATGACCGCTTCGAGCTCGACATCGCCACGCCGACCAACTCCTGGGACGTGCACTTCGACATGACCCCCCAGGCCCTGACCGTGTACGAGGACAAGTCCGGCGACAAGATCCGCCGTGACCTGGTGATCCAGTACCGCCTGGAGCTCTACTTCCTCAAGCAGGGATTGGCCGAGCCCGAGCGCGCCGTATCGGTGTCCCGCTCCATCGGCTACGGCAACCACGACGCGGCGGTGTTCCTGCAGTGGGACACCAGCCCCGCAGAGAATGCCCGCGACGTCATCGAGGATGTGCTCTCGGCCGCAGGGTTGAGTGCCACCAACCTCGACAAGCTCGGCGACTGGATGGACGAGTACCCGATCTACGAGCGCATCACGCGCCTGGCCCAGATCTGGGACTCCGAGGCCATCTCGGACACCGTCTGCCAGTACGTGCAGGACATGCCGGCCAGCCCCACCGAGGAGCAGCTGAACATGCTCGCGGTGCAGCTGCGCTACCTGGAGAACTACAACGTCCCGCTGGAGGCCTACCGCCGGATCCACCAGCAGCTGGACACCACGTTCTCCGCGCCGATCGCGGCGAAGCTGTCCAAGCAGAACCTCAGCCTGCTGATGAACCACACCCTCGACCACCTGGAGCGCATGAAGGGCCAGCTCATCACGCCGCCCCAGCCGGCCACGGCCCCGGTCTTCCCGCCGCACCTGTCCAAGCAGCAGCTCGACGCGCTCAGCACGCACGAGCCGCTCGTGATGACGCAGGCCGGCGCGGGCACAGGCAAGTCGACCGTGATCCTCGAGCGCATCAAGTACCTCGAGACCTGCGGGGTGCCCGCCAGCGACATCACCGTCCTGTCGTTCACCAACGCCGCCGCCGACAACATCACGGAGAAGAACCCGAACGTCGGCTCGATGACGATCGCCAAGATGATCATCGACATCTATTCGATGAACCACCCGACCCACAAGGTCTCGGCCATCGACACGATCATCAACTCAATCGACATCTTCTACCCGAACAGCCAGTTCGCGGCGACGTTCCGACACCGCCTGCTGGAGGTCGACCAGAACAAGACCGGCGCGTTCACGGCCCTAAACACCTTCGTCGAGAACCACTTCGACGAGGTGATCGCGCTGCTCGACCGCATCGAGCAGACCTCGCTGGAGCTGCAGATCATCATCTGCTACCAGAAGATCGATGACATGTCCGAGCCTGCCCACGTGCAGAGCAAGTACCTGATCATCGACGAGGTCCAGGACAACTCGGTCTTCGAGTTCATCTACGTGCTGAAGTACATCACCAAGCACGCCCAGTCGCTGTTCATCGTCGGCGACGCCAGCCAGACGCTGTACGAGTTCCGCTCGGCCAACCCGAGGGCGCTCAACACGCTGGAGGGCTCGGGGGTCTTCGCAACCTTCCGGCTCACGACGAATTACCGGAGCAACCAGGAGATTCTCGACTTCGCGAACGTCGTGCTTGGCGGTCTGGAGACCAACCAGTTCGCCAACATCCAGCTGCAGGCCAACTCGCTGGCGGTGCCCACGGCCGACTCCTTCCAGGAGAAGGTCACCCTCAACTACCACGAGGTGGCCCGCCTGACCGGCTTCATCGCCAACGACCTGCGGCCGCTCGTGCGCAACACGGTGATCCCGGAGTACGTTCAGGCCTGCCTGGACCGCGGCGAGCAGGTGGCCTTCCTGGCCTACGCCCGCCGTGAGGTGGCGCTGATCCAGGAAGTGCTCGAGAAGGCCTACCCGAATAAGCACGTGGCCTCGCTCGTCAGCGACCGCGTCTACGCCACGGACATCTTCTCGAAGTACATCAAGTTCTTCTGGAACGACGTCCTGCAGGTGCAGCCGGCCAACGCCTCGTTCGTGGTCTCCCAGGGGATCAAGGACAACATGGGCAAGCTGACGAAGAATGCCGGAAACGTCAACGTCGAGAAGGCAATCCTGCGCACCATCTCCGAGTGGTGGGTCGAGAACAGCGCCGCGATCAACGGCTGGGTGGCCCTGTGCAACCAGGGCAGTCTGCCTGCGAACGTGTTCTTCGACCGGCTCCGCGACAACCTCCTGTCCTTCGAGATCACGCGCAACCAGCAGAAGCTGAACGTGAACAAGCAGAAGAACCAGGAGCGCAAGCGGAAGAACCTCGAGTCCAAGGCCGATCTCGTCGTCTCGACGATCCACGGTGCCAAGGGCCTCGAGTTCGACAACGTCGTCGTCCTCTACAAGGAGGACGCGAAGATGACCCAGGACACCAAGCGGATGTTCTACGTCGCGTTCACGCGCGCCATGAAGAGCCAGTACGTGCTCTCCTACGGCACGGCGAAGAACCCGCCGATCCAGAGCAGCTACGAACAGATCGTCAACGCCCTCACCGAGCGTGACGAGAAGAACGCGCAGGCGCTCCACCTCCACGAGAGGTCGGAGCGCCCGCGCCTCCTACTTCCCATCCCATAAACACAGCCAATGCAGCTTCGAAGGAGCACGCCATGACGGCCACTGGAATCCAGGCCGGCTCAGAGGAGCTCGTGCCGGGCCCCGACAGTGCCTACGACCTGGTCATCTGCCACGACGACCGGATCGTCTTCCACGACCACTACCCCTCGCCAGCATTCCGGCTGCGCATGTGCGCGCAGCTGCTGACCGCCTCGGACGTCGTCCTGGGCGCAATCGACGCCTCCGCCGCGAACGAAGTGCACGAGCTGTACCAGTCCAGCTCCGGGCAGTGGGAGAGCGCCCCGGACAGCGTGGTTAACGCCATCGCCAAGCTCTGCCGCCGATGGGGCGTCCAGGTCTACGTGAGCACAACCCGCAAGAAGACCGAGGTTCCCGCCGCGCTCTATTCGGTGATCACCGAGTACGGCCCCGGACAGACCGTCGCCGAGCACTTCACCTCCAGAGAGGCCCGCCGGGCCAGCCTCATCGAGCGTGCCGACATGTTCTTCAGCTCCCGCGGCAGCATCCCCGAGCGGGTGCTGGCCGACGAGCAGCGCCTCGCCGCGCTCGTGGGTGCGTTCCTCATGCCCGCCACCGTGCTCCTCACCGAGGCCGTGCTCGACGAGGCCGACGGCCACTACAAGCCCTCCGGCCGGCCACTGCCGATCCTCTGAGCACCGCCCGAGCGGACGGCCCCGACCACAACCCTGACCAGCAGACCCGGAAGGGACCCGCCATGTCCGCACCTAACACCGTCAAAGCCCGAGAACCCGTACGCCCATACGTACGCCGACTTTCTCGCCCAGACCCGGGAGCACGTCCTCGTCGTTCTGCACGACGAGGATCTCTACCGCCACTTCAGGATCCAGGCCCCAGGGACCCGCATGTGGTCCTGGGACGTCACCACCTGGCCCGGCCACCTGGCCACCAGCGGCGACATCGCCGACGGCTACATGTTCACCCGAAAACCAGACATGATCGGGTTCTTCGCGTCGGCCGGCAAGAGCGAGGGCTACTACTCCGACGGTGCGCCAAGCATCGACTTCCGCTACTGGGCCGAGAAGCTCTGCGGCGGCCGCTCCCGCGAAGTAAAGCAGTACGACCCAGATCTCTTCATCCAGCTGGTGCGGGAGCACCTCGAAGAAAGCGAGGGACTCGGCACCGAGGCCCAGGAGGTCCACCATCAGCAGTTGGCGCTGCTGGCTCGCCTGCACGAACTGCGCGGCCTTGACGGGGACGCACAGTTGGCGCTCTTCGAGGCCCACTGGAACGCCCAGGAGCACCTCGCGGCCACCGGCACCGTGCTGAACCACGAGCGCCGGAACGCGGCCGCTGCCGCGCGCGCTGCGCTCTGGAGCACCGACGGCATCCCCGACGAGAAGTTCGACCGGCTCACAGAGGAACACAACTGGATGGAGCTCGCCGACATCGAGGTCCCACGACATTCCCCTGCCGAGCGGCGCATGGAAATCATCGAAGACGCCCGCTGGCACGCCGACAGCGAGTCGGAGGCCCACAAATGGCTGGCTGAGCACGAGGACACCGTCGGCTCCGACACCTGGGAGTGGGACCTGCGCGACTGGGACATCCACTTCCTGTTCACCTGCTACTGCGTCGACCTGGCTGTGCGCCTCTACCGCGAGCACGCCGCCGCGAAGACACAGCAATCCGCCGCCTGAGCCGACCCCACCCACATCCCGACCCAAGGAGAACCCATGAGCGCCGATATGCTCACCGCGGCCATCGCCGTCCCGGCCGACCGCACCAAGCCGATCGACTTCGAACGCGGCCGCCTGATGGTCGAGGAGACCGCGGACCCTGAATCGTTCCGGTTCGACGACCCCGAGTCCCAGCTCAAGGAGCTGGTCGAGGACTTCGACCCCGACATGCACCTGGACGCCGAGGGCGAGCCGAGCCCGGAGGTCATCAAACGCGTCGGCCGCAAGGTCATCGACGAGCTCGAAGAGGCGCTGAACTCCAGCGAGACGGACACCATCGAGGTCGCCGGCTACCGGCTGTACCTCTCCGGCGGACTCTCCTCGGGCGATTCCCCCACCGACGCCGCCGACGCGATCTGGCACGCCCACCACCTGCCGGTGACCGTCCTGCTTGCCATGGGATTCATCCCCGACTGCCGCAGGCCGCTGTCCCGGACCAACGGCAACCCCGGACCTGTGACCGACACCGACATCGTCGACGCCATTGCCCTCGGCCTCGGCACCAAGCCGGAGTGGTCCGGTGCCGACGAACTGGAGTGGATCGCCAACGCGATCGGCTCCGTCCGGCCGCACCCGGGAGACCGGGACCCTGCCGAGTACCACACGGAGTTCACGGAGCGGCACGGCTTCGATCCGGTCGACGACAACTTTCTCATCGGCTATGTCAGCCAGTACGACAACCAGGAAGGCGGGGACTGACCTTGGCCAGCGGTGTTTTCATCCTCTGCGCGTGCTGCGCCCTCAAGCTCGTGAACGACGACGAGTCGGCCTGCCGCGACTACCACGGCCACGACCACGCTCCGCTGCAGGTGCCGGCTGGCACCGCGATCACCCAGGGTCCCCAGGAATGGGCGGGCTCTCTCGAACTGACCTGCCATGGCCATGAGAACGGGACCATCCAGCCCCTCGGGGAGTACTGGGTGGCCCAGCCCGGTCCCGCACCGGCCGAAGAAGGAGTGCGATGAGCAGCCGGACACCAGTGCCCGATGCGCTCTTCGACGCCGATCTCTGCCAGCCTCTCGGCCGCGAGGACTGGGTTGACCGCTTCGACTGGGTGATCATCGACAGACGCGTTGTGCACGCGCCCGTCACCTGGACATGGACGTGTCCCACATGCGGAGAGTCCGGCGTCATGCCCGATGGTCCCGACCTGCTGGCAGTCCCGCACGGGTCACAGCATGCTGCAGGACTTTTCGGGACGATCGTCCCGCTCGACGTCGAGGCCGAGCGTCCGTTTACTGAATAGCCTCACCGCCCGGAAGGAGGGACCCACCATGACAGAAATCAGCACTGCTACGGCCGCGGTCCTCTCGCCGGCCGTGATCGTCGACATCGACGGGACGGTCGCAACGCACACCCTTCCCGACGGACGCTTCATCAGGGGACACCACGAGTACCGGCTCGTCCCCTGGGACCTGCCCAACCCGCCAGTGATCGAAACCGTGCGCGCCCTGCACGCTGCCGGACTTGAGATCGTGTTCTGCTCCGGCAGGCCGGTCATGGACGACAACGGCTGGGACGTCGGCCGCGCGACCTACGCCTGGCTCATCGAACATGTGGGGGAGTGGACTGCCAGCTGCCCTCTGTTCATGCGCGGACATGGCGACCGCCGGCCGGACGACATCGTCAAGCCCGAGATCTACGAGGCCTTCATCCGCGGGCGGTGGGACGTCCGGCTCGCGCTGGATGACCGGCCCAGGGTGATCCGCGCCTGGCAGGCACTCGGCGTGCCGGTGTTCGACGTCCAGCCCGGCTCGGGCGAGTTCTGATGCATGGCCCGCGCCCTCGACCCGCAGTGGGCCGCAGGGCGCGGGCCTGCTTCTCTTCAACTGCCCCGCTACGCCATTCCCCAGCGACTCAGTGTCCATCAGGAATGGTGGAATATGAGGCACTGGCATCCCATTCGACCACGAATAGACTGGAACCATGACGGACGACAAGACCCCCCAGGCCCCGCGCGAGGGCTCCCTGCCGAAGTTCTCCGTGAACGTCGCCCCGACCCAGAAGATTACCGCCGCCGACCTGGGCACCCTGCTAGAGCGCTTCCGCGCCGGGGATGCCGAGCCCCTGATCTTCGGTGACGGGAACGTCCCCGAGGCCGCCGTGATCCCGTTCGCCGACTTCGTCGACCTGCTCCGGCGGGTCCACGCCGACGAGACTGCCTTTCAGGCGGAGCTCTCCCGCCGCATCCGTGCCTCCGACGCCTCCGAGGAGCCCGGCCTGACCCTCGATGAGCTTGGCGATGAGCTGGGCGAACCCGCCCGGTCAATGATCCGCAAGGTGCTCGACGATGACTGAGGGGCTGCGGATCAATGTCCATCTCAGCCCCGGGGCCCGCCAGGACATCGAACGGCTCAACCAGCGCGCCCTGAAGAATGCGCACAGCCGGGACGAGGCGCTCCTTGAGGCCACCATCGTCATGCTCCACCGGCTCAACGGCCGCCGTCACCCGACTAAGCCGCTGGACTACGACTCCCGCTTTGCCGACCTCTCCGACTGCGACACAACCTACGTCGGTGCGGACCCCCATGAGAAGCCGCCGCTGCGCATCGTCTCACGCGACGTCAGGCCCGAGCCGCCCGGCGGCATCACCCGGCGCGAGATCGTCGCCATCGGCGCACGCCGCGACAGTGAGGTCTACCGGACAGCCGGCCAGCGCCTCGGGCGGCCCGTCGGGGTCACCCTCGACCAGCTCGCCGCCCAGCGCCGCGCATCCGCGGCGAAGAACCATGCCCCGCAGGCGGGCAGGGGGCTCGACACACCCGCACCAGTCGGTGCAGACTTCGAGTTCGACTGACCATTGGGCCTCGTTTCTGTTCGTCATTCAGCCTTTCTCATAGAATGGACATGAATGATGATTCGATGGAGACGGGATGAAGTGATGCACGACTACGACACGGACCACCAGACCTGGGATCCGGCAGTCGCGGAACCACGCCGGGGGATGAGCCCGCGGGCGCAGCTGACAATCCGCCGGAGCCTTGCCCTGGCGATCGCCCTGGGAATGGCCTACGGCATCTTCCATGTGGTCTTCCGCACCGATGTTCTTGCGCCGGTGCTCGCGTACGCCGAACCCGTCAAAGACGGGATCACATGGGTGATCGATGACCCGAAACGGGCCTGGCTGGCCTTCGCCGTGCTCGTCATCCCGCACATCGGGCTCTACTACCTGCTGTTCGAGGACCGGAAATGAGGGGACTGGCCATGCTCAGGAACACCAGAACGATCGTGGGGCTGTGCGCGCTCAGCGGAGTCTCGGTCACCGCCGTCATCGGCTGGGCTACCGGCTTCTTCGCCTGGGCCGTGGGCTCCGTCCGTAGCCTGTGGGATGGCTTCATCGCCTTCCTCAACTCGCCGTTCAGCTGGGAGCACCTCGCCGCCGGCGCGGGCGTGCTGCTCATCCCGATCATCATCATTGTCGTGATCTTCGCCATCGCGGATAACTGAGTCGCGCGGCATCTTTTGCAGAACCCGCTCCGGCCGCTGATTCTTGCTTCAGCGGGTACAAATTGGCTGCTTAGGCCCGCGACAGCTCGGAATGCCGCTCGAGGCTGTACCGGATCAAATCCATAGCCGGGGTAAGGGCCCAGACAAGCAGCCTCATGGTCGGCCGGTTTTCCTTGGCGATGACATCATCCGGCAGAGAAGTTGACTGCGCCGGCTTCAGCACGGCATCCGCGGCCCAGCGCCTGCCGTGGGCAAAACCCGAGCACAGCTGCCATACGGACAAGGCGGACGTCCTGGGCACCAGGTCGCGGACCTGCGTGAGTATGTGCGTGCTGCTGGGGAGAATCAACTTTCCAGCGGCCCCGGAGGCATCGAGAATAGCCTGCAGTTGCGCCTTGTCGCTGTCGAAGTCCGGAAGCGTTCCCTGAAGATTCGGATGGCGACGTGCCAGTTCGCTGTACGCAGTCTCGCGGTCTTTGGCTACCTTCAGCGACAGAGACAGCGAACGAACTATCCTGGTCGCCTGTTCTTCTGGCGCTGAAATCCAGGCGGCCTGTGCGGCGCACTCAATGGCTGCCCTGACCAGCGAGAACGGGGCAAGAGTATGTGATGCTCCGGCACCAAGCATGATGCTGTCCAGCGCGTGCAAATGATCGATCGCGCTGACTACCGAATTGGCGATGTTGTGCGACGCCTGGTGGGGTTTGATGAGCCCATCGTCCTGCGCCAGACGGCTTCCGGCTTCCGGGATCCACGCCTCGTGGGAATCCCGGAAGCCCAGCCAGGTCCTCAGCTCCTGAAAATACGAGTCGGCAATCTCGAACTCTTCAGGTTCATCTTCTCGTCGCATGACTCCATTCTTCACATGGCTACATTCTTTATCGCCAGGCACGCTGGAAGCCTTCCGGGAGGGATACTTCCGTCGGCGACAACTCAGGCCTGACCCGCATGAGGCGGACTGAATGCCGGAATGCCTGACCCGACCAGGCTATGTCGGCCGAGACTTCAACCACCAACGGCTCCACCAAAGTCAGGCGAGTGATGCCGCCCTCCTTGGTAAAGCGGTCCAGCACCCGTTCGCTGATTTCCTCCGGCCATGGATGCCTTCCCTGGGGAGGACGAAGATATGTGGCCAGATCCCTTCCCGCACGAGCCGTCAAGGACGTGGACCGGCCGACAATGCGCAGCCGTCCGTGAACCGGCAAACCCACTACCGCTGCCCGCGGGTGCGCCATGGGACCTAGGACCGCCGCAAGAACCACATCAAGGGCGCTTCTGCTCTTGACCTTCAGCCAAATTCGCCGGGGCTCGTACGTCTGCCCTTCACCCTTGATCTTCCCTGTCAACTCCAGCGTGTTGAAGCTACGAGGACAGGCCTGATCCCAAATGGGCCACTAAGTGGGGGTCGCGGTAGTATCCGCCGAAAAACGGGCGGATATGGCTCCGGTAGGCTTCTGAGCTGGGAATTTGTCGGCTTGGTGGAGGTCGTTCTTGGCTACTCAGGTGTTCTCGGATGAAGAGCTGGATCGGCTTCGGGGGTTCCCGGAGAT